>JAHACE010000003.1 GCA_018376005.1 Atopobium sp.
TCAGTACGTTCCAGAGGACCTGCTCAAGGTTTGGGACGAGGGCGAAGATGTCCAGATTGATTTCTGGGAGAACCTTGGCTACTCCCTTGGTGGCCGTAATCGCAAGTAAGGTACGCAATCACAGCTTACGAATACGGATATAAACGTACACAAGGCCGGTACAGAATTTTCTGTGCCGGCCTTACTGGTCTATACTGATAAAAAGAGAAGTTCAAGCTTACTTTCTGGAGGCTCTCATGAGAGCAATTTCAAAAGAGCGCGTCATTTTACGAGCTACTATCCTAGTGTTCTTTTTATTAATCTGGTATTGCGATTCCAGAGGTATGCTTCCAGAAAATGGCCGCACTATCCTTACTATTCTTTTATTCGGTATTTTTTGGTTTATCGAGGCTAGATTTATTAAACCTACTAGAACAGATCAAAACGTGCCGCGGAAACCTCGGCTGTAATCTTTCCGGCGCTGAGCTCTGTCAGTGCATCCGTGAACGCCGTTTCTTCTCCGCACCTAAAGTCTATGGCGAGAAAAACGTCCGCTCCAAACTCTGCCGTTATTACCTTGCCGCCGGTATCTGAGACGCACGAACAAGTCCGCCGGGACCCAAAAGCGTTCCGCCAAAGTAGCGCGTGACAACGCAGCAGACGTTCTTAAGTCCCGCACCGCGCAATACCTCCAGCACCGGCATTCCCGCCGTTCTAGAAGGCTCTCCGTCATCGGAGGCACGCTCTGTTCCGTCCTCCAAGATCCACGCAGGCACGTTATGACGAGCGTTATAGTGCTTTGCTCTGACCGTGGTGAGAAACTCTTGCGCTTCTGTCTCTGTCTCTACATGACAAAGCTGGGCTATGAAGCGGCTTTTTCTGTCTTCAAAAAGACCTTCCGCAACAAAGTCCAGCTTGAGTGTCTTGTAGGATGTATCAGACATGGAGCAACTGCAGTGCCGCAGTTATGCGAGCACACAGACCTTCTCGCCAGCAGAAACCAGCTGGTCTGCAGAAGCAAGAACTTCTACGTTGCTGTACTCGCTAGAATTGGTGATAGCAAGAATAACCACCTCAGGATGACCCGCGTCTTTAACCTTATCCAGGTCAAAGGTCATCAGTGGCTGACCAACCTCAACATGCTGATCCTGCTCGACAAGGGCGGTAAAGCCGTCACCCTTCATCTCAACGGTATCAACGCCCACGTGAATCAAAACCTCTTCGCCAGAATCGGCAGTAATTCCAAAGGCGTGAACAGTTGGAGTAGTTGCGGTAATAGTGCCCGAAACTGGCGCGTACACAACACCCTCAGAAGGCCAAATACCCAGACCCTGTCCAAGCATTCCACCTGCAAAAACAGGATCAGGAACGTTCTCTAGCGCAACAACTTTTCCGCTTGCTGGCGCATAAATTGTTTTAGCAGTGTAATCAGAAACAACAAGAGCCTCTGGTGCAGCAGTCTTAGAAGATTTCTTGAAAAGATCAAAGAGTCCCATGCTAGTCCTTTCGTATGTAAGCCTATCCATCATAGCAGCATTCAAAAAGGCAACTGTTGCTTTTCATGAACATGACGTACCAAATCACACCCTTCTCGCCACTCAACGTGTGGCGAGAAACCCGCGCACTCGCAACGTCTCATTTACTTGGAGATTGTTTGACTTCGGAGCTTCTAGCCTTATGAACGTGATACAATCGCCCATGCAAAGTGGACCAGACAACCGCGGAGTGCCCGTCCAGCTAATTGGAGGGGTGCTATGAGGAAAGTCCGGGCTCCACAGGGCAGGATGCTGGCTAACGGCCAGGCGGGGTGACCCGACGGAAAGTGCCGCAGAAAAGAAGACTCTCACCTGCGCATTCGCGTAAAGAGAAAAGCTGAAACGGTAGTGTAAGAGACTACCAGCACGCTGGCAACAGCGTGGCTTGGTAAACCCCATCCGGAGCAAACGCAAATAGGAGCGCTATGGTGTGGCCCGCACTGCGCTCGGGTTGCGCGCTAGAGACCAGTAGCAATGCTGGTAGTAGATAAATGGTTGTCCGCGACAGAACCCGGCTTATACGTCCACTTTGCCTACTGAATGCAAATCCCCCGTGCATTTTCTGTGCGGGGGATTATGATTCTGCAGCGTGTTAGCGTCGGCTTTTAGGCCTGGCGCACAAAATAGCGCAGCTTTGGTAGGTTCTGCCGAAGAATCGACATGTTCTTAATTAAGATAGCAGGCAGCTAGGCGGTCACACTACCTGATATGCATCTCTATGCATAAACTTCATCTAATATGCTTAAACATGAATAGACTTATATAAGAAATTTAACTATCGATAAATTTAGTATCTACGGAACACACCTAAGTCAGATATTCTGCTCAATTGCGGGCATTTTACACATCTAATGACGATAATCTGCATGTTTGTGGTAATTTCTGCGTAATGTATACGTCTTTTTGACAGATTATCCGACTTAGGTGTGTTTTGAACTGCTTTCTATTTCTCGTGTCCAAGAAATGGGAAGCAGTTCAATTTCTGTGCGGGGGATTATCTTGTACGAGGTCATTTTTAGCAAGATATTGTCTGGACAGTTATACACGTTGCAAAATCACATACCGATTAAGATTGTTGTCTTTGCCATCTGCGCTAAACTGCGCACAAACATGCACGTCAGAGCCAAAACTTGCAAGAAGCTCATCCAGTTCCTTTTGCGAGAAGTGATGACAATAGCGCCAGGTATTTGCCTTATCTTGCCAACCAATCAGATAGTCATGCTCCTCAAGTTCTGATGCGTCTATACCTAACACTTGCAGCCCCTGAACAGTGGTTTCTTGAGCTTTGGCAGCAAGTTTTTGGCTGTTCATAAACTGCCAGAAAGAAACGCAGACAAAGCCGCCAGGTTTTGTTTTCTCTAACAACGTACGTAGAAGCTGGAGCCTCTTCTCTGCGCCTGGTATGTGATGTAAGAACCCAAACGCAACCACTAAGTCACAAGCCGGAACAGTCAGCTCAGAAGAGAGCGTGCCGTCAAGCAGGCTCTTTATCACGTCAAGCTCAATAAATGCCAGCTCATAGACATGAGCGTCTGTGTTGCCACTCTCCACAAGTGGCTTGCAATTATCTACAGCAAAATACTTTTCCGGAACAATTCCCGCCTCATCACAAAGAAAGCGAGCAAAGCGTAGGTTTCCGCAGCCAATATCAAGTACAAAGGGTTTCTCGCCAGCTAAAAGCTGAGGCATAGCGTCTAGGCATTTTTGCCATCCCTGCCAAGGCATCTGACGCGTTGCCGAGAAACTCTGAGCCTGCTGAGCATAAAACTCAGAGGTAATACGAGTTAGCCGCTCAGCGGTAGATGCGCTGATAGATTGAGTGTGCGTTATGTGAGAAGAAGTATCCATACAGAGATTTTACGTCACCGTCTTACTCCTAAAGGCCAGAAGCTCACCTTATTGCCTATACTGTTTATATGGATGAACTCATTTTGGACATATTGAAGCAGCTCAGAGATAGCTCACAAGGTGCTCTTGATACGCATCAGCTTGAGATGCTCATCAACTCGCATAACAGCGGAATTGACTCTAGCGCCCACAGTACAGAGCGCGAGAAACTCATTCCTAAACGAGCAATTCTCCCCTATTTTTTGCAGGTCAAGCAGAACAATGATGAGCTGTGGCAATCGTGGAATGTGACCTCTGAGCTGGAAGAAAGGTTTATCCGCTCTGTACGTATGAAGCCTCGTCGTACCGCTTCTGGCGTGGCAACCATTACCGTGATTACCAGACCGCATACCTGCTCAAGTAATTGCATTTATTGCCCGTGCGATCTACGTATGCCTAAGAGCTACCTTGCTAACGAACCTGCCTGCCAGCGCGCTGAACTCACGTTTTTTGATCCATACGTGCAGGTTGCAGCCCGCCTTCAGGCACTCCATCAAATGGGACACTCAACCGACAAAGTAGAGCTCATAGTGCTCGGTGGCACCTGGAGCGATTATCCAGAGGGCTATCAGTATTGGTTTATCAAAGAGCTCTTCCGCGCACTCAACGAGTGGCCCAACTCTCCTAGTCACATCCAGGAGCGCCTGAATTGGTACACCTCGTTTGGCTTGCAGAACTCTGAAGAAGCACTTTCTTCTTTTGTTGCTGAACAGCAGGCGGCGGTCTTTGATGATACTGCCACGTATAACCAGGCTTTTCATAAGCTCTACGACATCAGCCAGCCTCACCAAAGCGCATGGTCTCAGATGCAAAGTACCTATGATGAGCTGGTGGAGCAACAGCACGTTAATGAAACAGCTGCTGCCCGTGTGGTTGGTCTTGTAATAGAAACCAGACCTGACACTATTACGTCGGATAACCTTCGCATGTTTAGGCAGCTTGGGTGCACCAAAATTCAAATTGGCATTCAGAGCACACGCCAAGAAATCCTTGATGCAAACCAGCGTCAGATGAGCGTTGCCCAGATTAAACGAGCGTTCTCGCTGATTCGCTTGTACGGATTTAAAATCCACTCTCACCTGATGGTTAACCTTTTAGGTGCAACCCCTGAAGCAGACAAACAGGACTTTAAAACATTTGTCACAGATCCAGGATTTCTCCCTGACGAGATTAAACTCTACCCCTGTGCACTGGTATCTGGAACGCAATTGGTCCAGAAATACCGTGAGGGTGCATGGCAACCATACGCTAAAGATGAACTGGTAGACGTACTTGTTCAAGACGTGCTTGCAACGCCTCCATACGTGCGTATTTCTCGCATGATTAGAGACATTAGCGCCACCGATATTCTGGTGGGAAACAAACATACCAACCTTCGTCAGATGGTTGAGCAAGAGCTTGCTGCTAAAGATGTTGCAAGCCGCGTGCAGGAGATTCGCTTTAGAGAGATTAACCAGCAGCAGGTAAGTGCTGCAGAACTTACCCTTCAAGACTTTACCTACACTACCGCAGTCAGTGACGAGCACTTCCTGCAGTGGGTAACTGCTGACAATAAAATCGCAGGTTTCTGTAGGCTTTCACTTCCCCACTGGGACAAACTGACCGCTGGCGCATGTGATGTTACCGCCAATGAGCTGCTGGTACAGCCAGGTCAGGCTATGATCAGAGAGCTTCACGTGTACGGACAGGCGCTTTCGCTGGGCTCAGAAGGAATGTCTGCTCAGCATCAGGGCTTGGGCCAAAAGCTTCTTGCCAAAGCATCATCTATCGCGGCTGAGGCAGGCTATACCAGTCTTAACGTCATCAGCTCAATTGGAACGCGAGCCTACTATCGTGCGCAAGGCTTTACTGATGCAGGCCTCTACCAGCAAAAAGCTCTGTAAAGGGGACGTGGCCTTACACCTCTAGACAAGCTTCATACGCTTACTTCATACGTCGCAAAAAATGCCGAGAAGACCGTTGATCTTCTCGGCATATTCATGAGCGCCACCCTCTCCTGGACGCAAATGGATCTTATGGAATCAGCAACAAAATCTGAGAGAGATTCTTCTTGCCGAAGTCAACCTTCTGGCCGTCGTTGATAACCAAGCATGGAACGCTCATGACATCGTAGGTGTCTTTGAGCTCCTTGAAGTGGTTAATGTCGTAGACATCGCAGGTAACCTGGGGATTATCCGCAGCAATACGCTGAGCAGCTACAACAACGTCTGGACACATGGTACAAGAAAGTCCTACCAAGACCTGCAGATGCGTCTTTGACTCGATGGCAGCAATGGATGCCTTATCCTCGTCACTAATTGGCTGACCGGGACCTGCAGCGTTATAGAGTCCAAGAACAAACGAAGTGAACTCATGGCCGCCAGGAACACCATGGAACGCAAGACCTGTTGGAGTGCCATCCTGTGCACACACACGAACAACAGGAAGGTTCTTCTCGCCCGTGCCTGAAACCGTCTGAACGCTCAGCTTGTCGGTCATAGAAGCAAGCTCTTCCATGTAAGCTACAAGCTCTTCAGAGACAGGTCTTTGATCAAGCTCAAGCTGAAGCACAAGCGGACGTGCCATGCGCTCAAAGACGGCGTTAAGCTGCGCTTTCATGTCATCGGTGAAGATCTCTCCGGAGTCAGAGGTACTCTTAGCCGCTGGAGCTTCAGGAGCCTCTTTCTTAGACGAGATACGCGTGACGTTCATCTGTGGAACAAGGCCAGTTTTCTCCTGAGCGCGCTTAATATAGCGCTCCATCTCGGTAGCGGTAGTTGCTGCCTGACCGATGGCCGTTGCAACCTGGCGCAGTGGTTTCTGGCACACATCACCCGCACCAAAAAGACCCTCACAGGTTGTTTCTTGATACTCGTTGGTGATCAGATAGCCGTAGTCATCAGTCTGTGCCAGCTCTTTTACCAGGTCGGTCTCTGGCGCGTAACCCGCGAAGACAAAGACGCCAATGGAATCTCCATCTTCTGGAGCAAACGTGGTCTTTTCGCCCGTCTTGAGGTTCTTGTAGGTAATAGACCTAAGTGCAGAATCTCCGGCAACGGATTCAACCTGCGTGTTGTACAGAACCGTAATATTTGGATTTGTGCGAGCAGCCTCAGACGACGCAGGAGCGCAGGTAAATGCTTCCTCGCGCACAAGAACCGTGACGTGCTTTGCGTACTTGGTCAAAAATACGCTTTCTTCTGCAGCTGCAAAGCCTCCACCAATGACAAAGACTTCCTTGCCGGTAAAGAACTCGCCGTCGCAGGTGGCGCAGTAAGCAACTCCGTGGCCCTGATAGTCCTCTTCTCCGACAAAGCCGATATGGCGAGGATGTGCTCCTGTGGCGAGAAGAACCGAAAGGCAGGGACGCTCACCTTTGGTAGTGTGAACTACCTTGACATCTCCGGACATATCCAGGTCAGTAACTTCTGCCAGCAAAAACTCTGCACCAAAGGCTTCAGCCTGCTTACGCATGGTTTCTGAGAGTTCAGAGCCACTAGTAGAGAAAACTCCCGGGTAATTAACGACCTCATTAGTGATAGTGATCTGTCCGCCAAAATGGTCCTTCTCGACAACTAGAACACGGTAGCGAGCACGGGCCAGATAGAGGGCGGCGGTGAGCCCAGCTGGCCCACCGCCGATAATCACCGCGTCGTAGAGGTCTTTGACGTCGGTCATTGTAAGCTCCTAAATCTTAGAGCTGACCAACAAGGTCAAGGCTTGGCTTCAGGGTCTCAGCACCTGGCTGCCACTTAGCTGGGCAGACCTGATCGCCGTGCTCTGCAACAAACTGTGCAGCCTGGAGAAGACGGAGAAGCTCCTCAGCGTTACGGCCAATGCCACCAGCGGTGACAAGCTCAACCTGAATGACACCCTCAGGGTCAACGATGAAAGCACCGCGCTCGGCAAGGCCAGCATCCTCAATAAGGACCTCAAAGTTCCTTGCAAGAACGTGAGCTGGGTCAGCGAGCATTGGGTAGGTTACCTTAGAGATACGCTCGGACTCCTCGTGCCATGCCTTGTGGACAAACTCAGTGTCGCAAGAGACAGAGTAGACCTCTGCGCCAGCAGCCTGGAACTTGTCATAGTTGTTAGCAAGATCCTCAAGCTCAGTTGGGCAAACAAAGGTAAAGTCAGCTGGATAGAAGAAGAACAGGCTCCACTTGCCCAGTGTGGACTCTTTGCTTACCTCAGTGATGTCACCGTTGTGGAATGCGTTTACCTTAAAATCACCAATTTGCTTACCAATAAGAGACATAGTCAGTTCCTTTCTGTAAGTAAAACAATTTGTAAAACGTGCTAGTTAGAAGTTTACTCTCTTTAACTCTTTTGTCAATAACAATAATGATTACTATTTATATCCACAAAAAGAAACAGGCCAGATTACTCTGACCTGTGAACAGTTGGTGGGCGTTATAAGATTTGAACTTATGACCTCTTCCGTGTCAGGGAAGCGCTCGTCCCCCTGAGCTAAACGCCCGAATATGTTTGCTGCTGGGGATGCAGCAAGGGATATATTACGAGAAACCCGCCCCTCTTGCAACCGTCAAACTCAACTTTTTTAGAAATTTGCAAAAGAGCGTCTTGTCAATGCATTGATGACTATTTAAATACCGCGGGCTATCAAATGAATGACCGCCTTTTAAACCCGTACGTCTTCTGCACCTCAATTATTAAAAAATAGGCAAATGGATTGTAAAAGCATACGGTCAGAAGTATTATGGCAAGTCGTTCGATTGAGGGAGAAACTTATGAACTTTCTGGAATATAACAAAGACGAGAAGCTATGCTTTAATTATAAGAAATCATGCGGTCTCTGGTTAATTGTTGTAGCTCTCATTATTTTTGCAGCTACCGTAATAGGTGGAAAACAGATTATCAATATGTCCGTATTTAGCTTTGGATATGTTGCAGCCTTCTTATCAATAAATACAAATAAGAAAGTTCTCAATAAGTTTTCCGATGGTCCTTCAAGTAAGTTCCAGAACAAAATGTCTCTATACGCGGTGATTTTCTTATTCATTTTGATGTTTTTATTAGGTGGACCATTTTTTGCAACTGAAAACTGGAGACTTATTTGGTTGGGCGCGTTAATGGCCACGGCGCTGCACTTTTTCCTCTATTACTTTGTACACGGAAAATCGATGATCTATTTGGCTATACTCTGCGCCGTTAATGTTGGTATAGGCTATATTTTTCCAGACATCCCACTGACAATAACTGCCTATATTGATGCAGCAATTAAACTTGGCTTTGGAATATACCTATTCTTTTTCTCAAAGCCAACTCAACAAAAATAACCTTCGCCTAGAGTCCGTGTGCGTCAAACGTGTCCTTAACCAAAGCTACAAGCATTGGTATAAACACAGCCACGCCTGCTAAAAGCATTGGATTGTCACGTACTTCCGGAATGTCCTGTAAGAAATTCTGCAGATCATAGACAAGACCAACGGCAACGGCAATAAGAATAGGTGCCAGAATAATCAAAATAGGATTTGGTGGTTTACGCATAAGGATGCTTTCTTTTACAAGTACTGCACACGCAGCGGTCCAATAGAGCAAAGATACGTATCAAGCCACATTCTGGCTTTTCTTCCTTACTTCTTCCCTACTTCTTACGCTTAACCTTAATTTGAATGCCAGAGGTCTCTGGACGAGACGATGTAGAAGCAACAGCGCCTTTCTCGCCATTTACAAAAGCCGAGAAACGCTGACGGAAACGATTCCACTTGTGGTAGATAGGCTCGTGATCATGAGATCTGAGACCCAAAAGCATGCTTGCTGCCAGAGTTGGAAGCAGATACTCAATAGCGCGCCAAAGTACAAAACCTGCAGCAATTTCCTCGCCAAACATATGGCCAAACAGGAAGGCAAAGCCACCCTCAGCGCCACCAGTGCCACCAGGAAGTGGAATGGCCGAGGTCAAGAGCTCAAGCATTGAACCAGATGCAAGGCAGGTCAGGAGGTCTGCGGGTTGGCCGAGCGCACGCAGAACAAAGTATGGCAGTGCATAGAGGCAGCCAAGCTGGACCAAGGTAACCAGCAGAACAACGCACATCTCTGGGATGTTCTTTGCGGCAGTCTTAAAGCCGTTAGAGAACTCATCTACCTGTGTGTTAATGATGCCATGCCAGTGGTCGTACTGCTTTACGATACGAAGACGTGAAAGCAGCCTTAAGCCCCAGTTGCCCACGGTCTTAACCATTTTAGGAAGCAGACAAATGGCCAAAATAACTGCAACCATCACTATCTTTGCGCCAAACAAAATAACGCCAATAACGGTTACATCGCCAAATTGCTCGTAGAAATAATTGGCCCTAAAGATAAGCATCAGAGCTGCAAAGATGCCCTCGCCCGCCTCATACATGACAAAACGCGTGAACTGCAATGCTCCTGCCTGACCAACGGAAATTCCCGCACGAGTGAGGCGATAAATCTGAGCAGGAGCAGCACCTGCACCGTTTGGCGTGAGGTTCATGAAGAAGATGCCCGACGCCTCAACGCTCATCAGGTCACGGACACCAACAGGACTCTCGGGGTCTGTAATGACTGAAATAACATAGGCGAGAATACCCAGGAAATAGTAGACAAAGTAGCAAAGTGCGCCAGCAATAAGCCAGCCTGTATCCACGTCTGCTAGAGCAACAACAAACTCATCAAACTGACCAGAGAAAACGATATAGAGTGCGTACAGTATTACAACCGCAAAGAGGAAGAGAATGCTCTTTCTAACTTGACCAAAGCTCTCTTTTGCCTCTTCTACCTGCTCAGATGAAGAAGTTGGAGCAACACTAATCTTAGGCTTTTTGGTTGAAACACCCTTAACGGTTGTAGATCCAATCTTCACCGTTACCTTCGGTGTAGATGAGGGGTGCTCGGTTTCAGACGCGCCATCTGGGCGATCCATGGGCACCTCCTTGGACTCTGGATCACAATACGTGTACAGAAACAACACTCTTTGCAGGTAAACAATGCAACCTCAAAGGGTTTCTCGCCACCTACCTGCTTTTCATTTTACATGAACCGCTCAAGTATACCCTTGTCGGCCTCAATAATGCCACCGCCACAAACTTCCTTGCCATCGTACAAAACCGCCGATTGACCTGCTGCAACAGTTTTTACCGGCTGATCAAATTCAATAAATCCACATTGATTATCCGTGAGCGTAAACGTTACGGGAACCAGTGCGCCTGTGTGACGAGTTCTGACCACATACCTGCCATTAGCTGCAGGTTCTCCAGAAATCCAGTGCATGTCCGAGAGCTCCATGCGACGAGTCCAGAGCGCAGGACAGTTGAGGTCAGAGGTTACATACACCACATTCTTAAGCGTGTCGGTTGCTACTACATAGCGAGCAGGGCCTCCACCGATGTTCAGGCCTTTTCTTTGGCCAACGGTAAAGAGGAATGCTCCATCATGGGTGCCTAGAACCTTGCCTGTCTCCCACTCAATGACGTCGCCCTGCTTTTTCTGAAAAGTGTCCAGCAAAAACGTGCGCAAGCCAACAGGGCCAATAAAACAAATGCCGTCGGAGTCTGGCTTAGTTTCTATGCCCAGGCCTCGCTCTGCGCACAGAGCGCGCACCTCTGCCTTGGTGGCAATGTGTCCAATAGGAAAAAGCGTGCGTTCAAACAAATGACCTGGTACACGCCATAGGAAATACGTCTGATCCTTGTGAGCATCTGCGGCACGCAAAAGTTTTTTGGTGCCCGGGACGTTCTGTGCATAGTGACCCGTTGCAACAAAATCAGCACCCTCTGCAAAAGCACGTTCTGCAAAGGTGCCAAACTTGACCGTCTGGTTGCACATAACGTCTGGATTAGGCGTACGGCCGTGCTCATAGGCATCAAGCAGGTAATCCACAACGGTAGCCTTATACTCGGCCTCACAGTTCCACACGTCCAAATCAATGCCCAGCGTTACGCAGACGCGCTCAGCATCAGCCAGGTCATCTGCCCAAGGACACTTAAAGCCGGGCAGGTCCTTGGACCAGTTGCGCATATAGATAGCCTTGACGTTATAGCCTGCCTCAAGAAGCAAAGCCGCAGACAGCGCCGAATCAACGCCGCCACTCATGCCAAGGTAAACTAATTCTCCCATGTCACTCCTACACGAGCGGACTCCTGCTTGACAGCCTCAGCGATTGCCCAAGCTGCGTACAAGATGTCGTCTTCTGTGGTAGTTCTTCCAAGCGTTAACCTGAGGCTTCCCGCAGCTACTTCTCGCGGTGCTCCAATTGCCTCAAGCACGTGAGATATTTGCATCTTTGATGCGGCGCAGGCAGAGCCCGTTCCCACCGACACGCCTAGACGCTCAAGCAAAATAACCAGACGGCGAGCTTCAAGTCCCGGGAAAGAAACGTGTAGCAAATTAGGAAGCCTCAGCTTGGCGTTCTTTGGCCCCGAGACAATCATCTGCGGAAACTCTATGCAAAGCAGCTCCTGTAGCTGATCTCTGAGGCGAGAAACCCGTTTTGCCTCGTCAGTGCGAGTCTCATCAGCAAGCGCTAAAGCACACGCAAAGCCAATGACGCCCGCGACGTTCTCCGTACCTGAACGAACACCGCCTTCTTGTCCGCCGCCGAGCACCAGCGGCCTTAAGCGCACATCATCGGAGGCCCACAAGAGACCCACCTGCTTTGGACCGGAAAGCTTTGCTGCGGAAAGCGTCAACATATCCACACCCAAAGACGACACGTTCACGCTCAGGTATGCCGCAGCTTGAGAGGCGTCTACGTGCAAATGCAGCGGACGAGTCTCCCCTGCCGCAAGCCTGCGCGAGCGCTCCTTGGCAAGTACCTGCGAAATCTCTCGGATAGGCTGAATGGTGCCAATCTCCCCGTTTGCAAGTTCAATGGAAACCAGCTCGGTCTCTGGCTTGAGCGCTTTTGCAACCCGCTCTGGGTCCACACGACCGTCTGCTTCTACACGAAGTGTCTTGTGCGAGAAAATCCCTGCACACGCAAGGACGCTCTCATGCTCAATAGCATCAACGATAACGTGCGCGTCTTCAGAGACCGTTGCAAACGCCAGGTTGTTGGCCTCTGTAGCACCTGCTGTGAGCACCACGTTTCCTGGACGAGCACCAATGACATGCGCCAAGACAGCGCGAGCACGTTCCACCTCGTCACGAACCTGGCGAGACAGAGCATACGGTGCTGAGGGGTTGTAGAACTTCTCCGTGAAGTATGGAATCATTGCATCAACTACACGTGGATCCATAGGTGTAGCTGCGGCAAAGTCCAGGTACACGTTGCCTGTTGGATGTTCTGGTTTTGCAGAAGGCATGTGCATTACAAATCCTTTGGGTTTCTCGCGGTCTTGCGGGCTTACGTGCGTGCGGGCGGGCCGGTAGTCGGCGACTTGCTGTCGAGCGGTCCGGCGGTTGGTGCGCGACGGTTACGACTTGTCAGGCGAATCTGGCGACGTAAACGTCATGTTCTGGAAACGAGCAGATACAAAACTATCATCGTAGTGAGTATCTACCCACATCTCAAACGCGTTTGTTGGAGGAATGCCAGCGTCTCTCTGAGCTTTTCTCGCCAAACACGCCACTGTCATAGTGATGTCGGCAACAAGATATACTGTAAGCAGGGTAACAAAAATTGCTTGCCTTTTTGATGTTGGCTCGCCAATCTTGTAGAGCGCGCGAGGCATGATGACGCGACACCAAATCAGGCCCAAAATGCCCCAGAAGCCCAAGAATCGCCAGGCCACCCACTGTGTGATGGCGTCTGGAAGATGGGCATACGTCCATGATTCCGAGTGGAAAATCTCTTGCATTCCCCAGCCGGTAAGCTGCTCCAGCGTGCCGCCAACAACAACTGAAACCAGGAAAATGACCAGGTTATTGGCGTGATGCTTGTGCAACTGGTAGCAAATTACCGTCAGAAACACCGCGCCGGTTCCGTAAAGTGGAGAGAACGGTCCCCAAATAAGGCCTACCCTGCTCTCGGTCAGGCCGGCGGTAATGAGCATCCAAATCTCTTCAATAAGAAGACCGGCCATGCAGCCCACTATGAAGAGGATGACCACCTGGTACCAGCCAAGATGCATCGTGTCCAAATACGCCGAGAGCTCAGCTTGCGTTGGTTTTGGCTTGGAGAACGGAGCGGCTGGTGCAGGTGACACGATGTCTGATGCGACACCGGCCGCGCCGTCAGGTGCGTCCGATGCAACGCCAGGAGCATCGCCTGCGAGCCCATCGATCTTCTCGCCAGACGAGAGCCAGCCCCAAAAATAGCGCACCACGCGAACAAAACCGCTTGCGACAAGATACGCAAGCGTCAAAAGAGCTATGAGCGACGCGACAATAAAGAACATACAACCTCATTCAAAAGTTCTTGTTCTATGATACGGCAAGCAACTATACTTGGCAATCTACCTGCTCTTATTTGTAAGATTTGCAAGAAAAATCCACCTCTTGCGCGCATGAGGATTCGTGGCTTTTCTAAAAAAGTTTGACGATTTTGAAATTTACACTTGCACTCAGCCGTGAACTTGCGTATATTATTCCTCGCGTTCGCGGGCTTAGCGCAGTTGGTAGCGCGCAACCTTGCCAAGGTTGAGGTCGCGGGTTCGAACCCCGTAGCCCGCTCCATGATTTTTCGGCCGGATTCGTTTCGGCCTTTTTCATATGGCGAGATGGCCAAGTGGTAAGGCAGAGGCCTGCAAAGCCTTTATCCCCGGTTCGAATCCGGGTCTCGCCTCCAGTGAATTGACAACCCCAGCTTCGGCTGGGGTTTCTTTTTTGCTACGGATACGCTTTTGTTTGGACTCTAGCCAGACGAGCCTGAAAAGTGCAAA
The DNA here is from genome assembly GCA_018376005.1 of Atopobium sp. Taxonomy (GTDB): domain Bacteria; phylum Actinomycetota; class Coriobacteriia; order Coriobacteriales; family Atopobiaceae; genus Lancefieldella. The sequence goes on from JAHACE010000003.1 coordinate 14,186, forward strand.
GAATCTGTATTTGAGACACCGATTCTTTGACAAAATCAGGCAAATCCACAGTATCTTTAACGTTTTCAGGCAAAATTTACAGATTCTTTGCAGAAATCAGGCACGTTCTAACTAGGGTGTTGTCTCCAAATTTTGCGAGCCTGAAAGCCCCACCATGTCTGAGTAAATTTACTCAGACATGGCGAGAAAAACCGGCAAATAGCTCAGACATGGTACGTTTTTCAGGCAAATCGTTCAGACTTGACGAGAAAATCAGGCTTACAGCAGGCTCGTGCCAACTCACGCCACCCACCTGGCGAGAAACCCGTCCACTAGCAGCGCTTTCGCACAAGAAACCCGGCATCCACACGAAATGGATACCGGGTTGAAATCACTTGCAACCTGCGTACGCAACCTGCGTACGCACCCCGCACGACCTAGCGCATCATCTTGACCAGACGAACAATGGTGCCGTTGCCAGAAGGTTTTTCCTGGATAGACACGGCGTCCATAAGCAGGCGCATCAGCTTAACGCCGCGACCACGCTCGGCAAACTGGCCGGTCTCGGGAGGCTCTTCCTCATCTGAGATGCTAAAACCGCCGCCGCAATCCGAGACGTCAATGACCACTCTGTCTGGATACGCGGAGACCGTGGTCAGCACGCCCTTCTCGCACGCGTGATCAACGGCGTTGCCAATAGCCTCGCCAACTGCAAGTTCAATGTCAAACTTTTGATCTGAGGTAAACGGCAACGTCTTCAGCAGCGCGATAGCCCTTGAGCGAGCGTCGCACATTTTATTGGGATCAACTCTAAACGTTGTCTGAAACGATGGATGTGTGCCCGGTGCAAGCGGAGTCACGCGCGACTTCGCGGCGCAGGTACTTATAGGCATGAAATCGATAAGACCCATGCGCACCAAGGCCTTAAACGCCGTCGGTTGCACGTTGGTTAGACTCATAAGGCCGCCGAGCGTCTTCATGCGTCGAACAGCGCACACAATAAAGCCCATGCCGCATGAATCGATGTACGAAACCTCCGACATATTCAGCACAATTCTTCTGCAGCCGCTATCAATGAGCTGCTCAATCTGAGCCTTCACGCGCGGGACTCCCCTCACGTCAAGGTCAGTATTGACTGAAACAACTGCTATGTTTGGCTGCGTATACATACGTTTCTTGTTCCCGCGCAGCAACAAGAATTTCAGATATCTGCATTTTTGACGAGAAAATCGTTTCCTTGGCGAGAAAATCGTCTAGTTGCTCTTCTCGCCAGGCTCAGCATTGCCAAGCTCGTCAAAGCGAAGGGCAACCATGGCAACGTCGTCGTCAAGCCTTCGGCCAGTATAGCGGTCAAGCGTGCTCAAGAACCTATTGAGCAGGCCGTCAAAGCCACGAGGAACCTCGTTCATAATCATGTCGCGCAGGCCGGTCTCGCCAAAGAACGCGCCTTCGGGACTGCGAGCCTCTGTGGTTCCGTCGGTGTAAAGCAGCAGGATATCGCCTTCATGCAAGCGAATCGTGCCGTTTTTGTACTCCATGTCGTGAAACGCGCCCACAACGCCCGACTGAACGTCCAAAAGCTCAGCGTCGCCCGATTGAGCAGACACCAAAATCGCAGGTGGATGACCAGCGGAGCAGTAGGTCAGCGACGAAGTTGTAAGGTCAACAATGCCAACAAAGAGCGTTGCAAATGTTTCTACTCTCGAGAAGCCCAACAGAAATTCATTCAGCGTTGCCACCATACGAGCGGGAGTTCTTCCCTCCCACGCATAGGCAGAAAGTGCCGTTTTAACTGCGGATGAAATAGAAGCTGCCTCAATACCCTTGCCAGAAACGTCACCCATGATGATGCACGCGCGGCGTCCTGGCAATTTAATCATGCTATAGAAATCGCCGCCGACAAACGCATCGGCGGTTGCGGACGAATAAATTCCCTCGGCAGAAATTCCTTCTACCTTCTGCAGGTCATTCTTCATGCCCGACTGCAGCGCCTGGGAGATATGCTTATTTTGCTGACTCTCTTCGGCACCGACTGCCAGAGAATGTACCAGCAGCATCACGCGGTCCAAGAAATCAAGCTCAATGTCACTCAGAGGTTCCGCGTTTTCTTCTCGCAAGAAAAGCCAGGTATGCTGCTCGCCAGCAAACTTGCCCAAGAAAAGCACAGCTCCCTTGCAGGGCAAACCTTGTGCAACAAGCGCGCAACTCAGTTCAGATTCAAGCTCAACCTCTTTGACTGACGCCTCGCCCTCTCCTGTCTTGAGTCCCTCAACCGTCGATGGAAGCGCTATCTGGTTGCCGCCATCCTGCGCGCCGCCGGCCTCCGCCGCAGCCTGTGTGCCACCGACCTCCGCTGCGGCCTGCGCGCTGTCTTGCGCACCGTCCTGAGCATCGCCAAACGCCTGTTCATCACCAAGCGTATGGAGCGTAATGTTGCCCGTTACCTCACAACAATCTACCGAGAAAACCTGTGCATTCAGATCAGTGCCCACCGACCTCATAACCTGCTGTAATCGCTCACCAGAGATCTTCTCGCCCTCTGCAGCGCTATGAAGCAATCCTTGGCGCACGCGAGCTAATGCCTCGCGAAGCGTGTCTCTACGCTGCGTTCTCATGGCCGACAACGCGCCTACAAGCTGCACCGAGAGGTAATTTGCAATGGAGTCCAGAAGTCTTGCGTCTTCAACCAAAAGCGCACGCTTACGCTCCCAGCCCACCTCAATCAGAGCAACAATGTGGCCACCAAACCACACAGGAACCACAAGAAAGCTGGTAAACGGAGGCAAATGACTTGCGTCAACAGTTATAACCTCACGAGTTTCTTCGTTAACAAGGTTGCGCTTTTTAACTCTTCCCTGCTTGAGCGTGCTTGAGTTCAAAGGCATGGTATGCAAGCGAAGTGCGTGCTCGGAATAAAACGTCAAACGCTCCAGAGAGCTGTTAAATGCAAAGTAGCGAGGAATTCTATCCAATGACGCACTTCTCAAAGACTCCGTTGCACCATGAAGGTGATACCCGTCTTGCTCAGCAAGATAAATGAGCGCGCCGTCTGCCTCAACAGTCTCTGAGAGCTCTTCTAACACGCGCTCGATAAGCTGACCCATATCTTCCGAGTCAAGTGTGTCCAAAACAATCTGAAGCGCTCCTGAGAGCCTCTTATTAGCTCGACGAAGGTCCAAGACCATTCGTTCATCATCGTGCATAGGGCTAGCCATGTCACGAAGCTTAGACGCTGTCAGAACAATAGCTTGTGTAGGCGCACCCACGTAATCTGCACGCACACTCAAAACCTGTGACGTGCCATCTTGCGCAGGAGCGGCCACCATGGAAGTGGAGCCATCAATCGCAAACGGCAACGACTCTACAAAGAACGGTTTCTGCAAGTTCTCTTGATTTGCCGGCGTGAACAAAAAGCGAACGTCCAGGCCAGCAATGGTGCCGTCTTCCTTAGCAAATAGGCTTTCGGCCTCCTCATTGGCGAGAAGAACCATGCCCTCCATATTAAAAACAATGACTGCATCGCTGGTCAGCCGTAGCAACTGAGACAGAGTTGCAGCAACGGTCCCGTCGACAACTCCCTCAACACGCCTTACGCTCAGCTTGTTATCTGCCACAGTCACTCCTTATCAGCAAGGAAAAACGAATCACATAGTCTAAGTATACGAAAAAGGCGGACCTCCGAAGAGATCCGCCGAAATTCCGTGGTGTCGGAGGCGGGACTTGAACCCGCACAACCGTTAGTAGGTCACTAGCACCTCAAGCTAGCGCGTCTGCCAATTCCGCCACTCCGACTTGCTTTGCAGCGAGGGATATACTAACACATCTTCAAGCAACTTTACTGAGAAAATTTAAAACTTTTTCTCAAAAGAACTTTGCGAGAAGATCGCCTCGTCCCTTGCTTACTTCTGCCAACCAACAATGGTTGAAGGTACGCTCTGGAAGAGTGATGGACCAAAGTTGGCAAGACCCTTCTTAACAACGTAGCAGTCTGGACCAGTGTAGATAGGAAGATATGCGTAAGTCTGCATCATCTTCTTCTCAGCCTCATTCATGAGCTTCATGCGCTCATCAAAGTCCTTGGTAGAGACAACCTTTGCAAACATCTCATCGGTCTCTGCGGAGCCCTGCTGACCAAAGTTGGATCCAGACTCAGAACCATAGAGCTGGCCACCGTTGTTGTAAGAAGTTGAAGAGCCAACCCAACCAAAGAGGCAGACATCCCAAGAGCCAGAGGTAAGAACATCAGAGAACTCAGAAGATGGGTGAGAATCAAGGGTAAGGTTAATGCCAGCATCCTTGCACATCTTCTGGATTGCAGCAGCACGGTTCTTAACAGTAGTACCGTCACCGAACAGAGTGTAGCTAAAGGTTACCTGCTGACCGTCCTTCTCATAGTAATCGCCGTTAAGCTTGTAGCCTGCATCCTCAAGAGTCTTCTTTGCAGCAGCCTTGCGCTCGTCAACAGACTTAAGGTTCTTGATATCGTCTGGGAGGTTGTTGTCATAGCCAGCTGCCCAGTAAGGCCAAAGCATAGAACCTGGTGCATCCTCTTTCCAGTTAACACCCTGGAAGACGATGGAAACGATAGTTGCAGGGTCAACGACCTGGCAGAATGCCTTACGAACTGCAACATCCTGAAGAGCACCGCGAGTAGAGTTAAGCTCGATAACAGCAATAGACATACCAAGACCACGGCGAATCTGAGCCTTATCACCAAGACCGGAGAAGTTAGAAAGAAGCTCAGCAGAACCTGCGACGGAAGAACCAGTAGTGTCAGTCTCTTCGTTCTTGAATGCGTTAATGGAAGCCTGGGTATCCATCTGCTTGTAGACAAGGGTATCAAGCTTAGGAGCGTCACCCCACCACTTTGGATTTGGCTTGAAGGTTACAGCAGAATCATCGAAAGAATCAACAATATAAGGACCAGAACCAAGCTCGTTGTGTGGCTCATTGTTGTAACCATTGTTGAAGAAGTCTGGATCCTGAAGCTTTGGGTGCAGAGCATAGCTCAAGATGCTCTCGATTGGATAGACTGCTTCCTTCATGGTAATAACAGCGGTCTTAGCAGTATCGCCCTGCTCAACAGACTCATACTTGTTATAACCATCAGTTGAAGAAACCGCAAACTTTTTATTCTGACCACTCATAGTAATGAATGCGGTCTGAATTGCGGTCCAATCAATAGCGGTACCATCGTTGAAGGTAGCCTGATCAGTGAAGGTAAGGGTAGCAACCTGCTTGCCGTCCTTCTCCTCTACCTTGAAGTCCTTGATGTAATCCTTGTTTGGCTCAAACTTATCACCATCAGCATTGTTAAGGAACAGGTCACGAGGGTTGATAAGACCGTGAAGGATGTTCATGTAAGAGGTATTACCAGCAAGTTGGTAGTAATTCCACTGTGGACCAATCTCGTTGATTGGCTGAGTCAGAGTACCGCCATCCTTAACCTCATCACGAGACTTAGGATTGTTGTACGTCTTGCCCTTCTCTGGAAGTGGAAGCTGATCCAAAGGAGTGTTTGCAGGAGAGCCGTCCTGTGGCTCAGTACCTGTGGTGGTAGAGCTGCTCTGAGGATTTGATGGAGCACAACCAGCAAGGCCAAGGCCTGCGGCGGTGATTCCAGTCAGAGCAAAGAACGAACGACGGGAAAAACTGTCAGCCATATGATCACCCATTTCGTTAAAGGCCTACAGATATTCACTTAACTATACGAAATTGCCTGAAAATACTCCATAGCAGAAACATTCCCGTAACAACCTCGTTCACTATTTGTAACAAAGAAAACCCGCACCTAGTTTTAAGTGCGGGTTTTCAGAAAATTTATTGAATCTTTGTTACTCGTTAGAGATGTGAGTAGCAGGAACCAGCTTACCATCTTGGTAAATCATGCGCTCACGGGTACGCTCAATCTTTGGATCAGGAATTGGAATAGCCGAGAGAAGCGCCTTAGTGTAAGGATCTTGTGGGTTAGTAAAGACGTCTTCAGTCTCACCGTACTCAACAATCTTGCCCAGGTGCATAACAGCAACCGTGTCAGAAATATGACGAATAACAGCAAGATCGTGAGCAACAAAGAGATAAGAAATCTTCAACTGAACCTGAAGGTCCTCAAGAAGGTTAATAATACCTGCCTGAATGGAAACGTCCAGAGATGCAATTGGCTCGTCCAAGAGAAGAATCTTTGGACTTGTTGCAAGAGCACGAGCAATAGCAATACGCTGACGCTGGCCACCAGAGAACTGGGATGGGAAGCGGTCAACATAGTCTGGGTTGATACCAACCAGACGCATAAGCTCGCCAATACGAGTATTAATATCCTCTTTGTTCCAACCCTGTGCCTGAAGTGGCTCAGCCAAAACGTCATAGACAGGCATACGTGGGTCCAGAGAACTCATTGGATCCTGAAAGATAACCTGAAGATCTTTACGCAGCTCTCTACGCTGTGCAGCATTCTTAAGCTCAGCAACATCTTTGCCAAGGACCGTAATACGACCATCCTCAGGCTTCAGCAAATCCATAATCTGCATCAGAGTTGTTGATTTACCAGAACCAGACTCACCAACAAGCGCAAGAGTTTCTCCCTCATGGATCTCAAAGCTTGCACGGTCAACAGCAGTCATAGTGCCCTTGCTGCGTCTAATAAAGCCCTTACCCTGAACAGGGAATGTCTTGGTAAGATTCTCAACCTTGAGTACAACAGGACGCTCATTACGAGGGACATCAACCCACTTTGGAAGGATTGGCTCAAAGTCTGGATACACCTCAGCGTAAGTGAGGTTCTTCTCGCAAATCTCCTGAAGGTGGTGGCAAGATGCCAGGTGGCCCTCGGCAGCATTTGCAGGAAGCAGCACTGGCTCTTTCTTGGAGCATTCCTCGGTAGCCATAGGACAACGTGGGTTAAATGGACAACCAGTTGGAATAGCAGCAAGTGATGGTGGATTGCCCTTAATAGGAACAAGCCTATGCTCTGCCTGAAGGTGAGGTTTTGGAACAGCACCCAGAAGGCCCATGGTATAAGGATGGCGAGGCTCAGCAAAAAGTGTATCAACACTTGCGCGCTCTACGCCACGACCTGCATACATAACCATAATGTCATCAGCGGTACCTGCAACAACACCAAGGTCGTGAGTAATCAGAACAACTGCTGCGCCCGTCTCTTTCTGAGCAACCTTCAAGACGTCAAGAATCTGAGCCTGAATAGTTACGTCAAGAGCGGTGGTTGGCTCGTCTGCAATGATGATGTCAGGATTGTTTGCAATTGCAATTGCGATAACAACACGCTGACGCATACCACCAGAGAACTCATGTGGGAAAGAATCCAGGCGATTCTCTGGATCAGTAATACCAACAATGGAGAGAAGCTCAATACAACGCTTACGAACGTCTGCCTTGCTCATGTGAGGATTATGAGTAAGCAGAGCTTCTGCAAGCTGATCTCCAATAGAGAACATTGGAGTCAAAGCAGATAGTGGATCCTGGAAGATCATAGAAATCTTAGTGCCACGAAGCTCTGACATCTCTTCGTCGGTCTTACCAATGAGCTCCTCATTACCAAGCTTAATAGAGCCGGTGACGTGAGCATTGTCATCAAGAAGACCAATAAGAGACAGAGCGGTTACTGACTTACCAGAGCCAGACTCGCCTACGATACCAAGGGTACGGCCACCCCAGAGGTCAAAGTTAACACCGCGAACTGCATCTACACGACCAGCCTCAGTATTAAAGGAAACCTTAAGATCACGAACAGAAAGAACTGGATCTCCTGTTGGAGCACCCTTTGGACCGTTTGATTCAAGCAGCTCGTAGCGAAGGACATCGTCCATCTCTACACTTCCCTGCTTTGTTGAAGTAGTAGTAGTGTCAGACATTATGCACGCTCCGTAGTTTCTTCAGAAACGATGCTACCCTCAAGATCACCGAGCTGAGCGTCATCCTTGGAAGAATCCTCTTCCTGATCTTTAACGCTACCAGCAGCGCGTGAATAAGGGTCAAAGGCATCGCGAAGGCCGTCGCCGATGAGCTGCAGGCCAACACAAACAACAATCAGAAATGCCGATGGAATCAGAATCATCCATGGAGTAGTAAGCATTGCAGAAGAACCAGCACTCAGAAGATAACCAAGAGAGGTATCTGGTGCCTTGATACCAAGACCCAAGAAGCTGAATGCAGTCTCAGAGTTAATGCCACCAATAACAGCCAAGACCAAATCAATAATAAGAATTGAGCCAAGGTTTGGAATAAGGTGACGAACAATGATGGTAAATGGTGGAACACCCATGTACTTAGCGGCCTTGACGTAATCTCTCTCACGCAAAGACAGAGCCATGGTGCGGATAGTACGCGCGCGGCCAATCCAACCAAAAGCAGTCAGACCAAAGATAAGCATGAGCCAACCAGACTCACCACCTGCTGCACGAACAATCATAGCAACCAGCAAGAAGCTAGGAATGACCATGAGCATATCAAGAAGCCACATACCAATCTTCTCTGGAATGCCACGGACATAGGCAATGGCAGTACCAATAATTGCAGAGATGATAGTAGTCAAGATTGCGTAGCTAATACCAATGGTCAACGAACGACCAAGGCCGTGGACAACGCAGGCATACAGGTCAATGCCAGCACCATCAGTACCAAACCAATGCTTTGCATTAGGAGCCATGTTAATTGCAGTAAAGTCAGCATCTGTGTAATTAAACGGAGTGGCATATGGTCCAAAAACTGCAATAAGAACCATAATTCCAAGAATAATCAAACCGATTACTGCAGAACGCTGGCGGAAGAAACGCCTTGCAATCAGGCCAGCATAGCTAATTCTTTTAACTTCTTTGGTGTCAGACTTAGCATCTGCCTGAAGCTCACGCTCGGCGTTAGTAAGACCCGCATCAATGGAGACGTTTTTCTCGTCTTTGTTCTGAAGCTCTTCTTTAGACATGTCCGCCTCCTTAGCTCATCTTAATTCGTGGATCAAGAGCAGCAGCAAAGAGGTCAGCCAGAAGAGCGCCAACAAGAGTCATTGCGCCAGAGAATGCTGCAACTGCAACTGCACCGTGAATATTGTTGTTGTTAATACAGTTAATGAAGTACTCACCAAGACCGTGAATTGCAAAGACCTTCTCGGTCATAACAGCACCTGTGAAGATACCTGCAAGAGAGAAAGCAACTGAAACAGCGGTTGGAATCAAAGAAACGCGAAGAGCGTGCTTACGAATTGCCTTCTTACGAGTAAGTCCCTTTGCGCGAGCAGTACGGACATAGTCTGCGTGCATCTCGTCAAGCAGGTACGTACGCTGAGAGAGGTGGTAACCAACGGAGCTTACGATAGTAAGAACAATGGTTGGAAGAATAATGTGCTGTAGGAAGTCAATAAGCCAAGTGAAGAAGTTTCCGGTATCTCCACTAGAAAGGTCGGTAACGTAGAAAATACGAGAACCGGCACGTGCGTTAATCTCGATTGCTGCAAAAACAATCAAGATTGCCATAACAACGGTTGGGATAACCAGCAAAACCGAAGCAACACCACTTAAGAAGCGGTCCTGCCACTGATACTGACGTTGGGCGGTATAAACGCCCAGGCTAACACCAATAACAACTGACAAAATAGTTGCTGGAGTCATAAGCTCAATGGAAGCCATAAACTTTGAGCTCATCTCTCGGTTAACGTTATCGCCTGTTGGAGTCATACCAAGATCAAACTTGGTAAATAGATTGGTAACCCAGACCTGATAACGTTCAATAACTGGAGTCTTATCATTCAGATTAGTCCTATACAGGTTTTCCTCAATAGACTCCTGTGGAGGACGTGGAGTACGCTGCTCAAAGTTGGAGCGAGGGTTCATAAACGATGATGCGAGGAAGAATGTGAGCGAAGTTGCAACAAAAATCATCACAATGTAGCTCAAAATCCTCTTTGTAACGTACCAAACAAACCGTGCCATTGACTCTCCTCACCGCCTTGCGCTTATCCAACCGATAAGCGAGGTTTTCTCGGTATGGCAACCTAGCATTCCTACAACAAACATGCCGTGAATACACAGCAAAGTGCAATTTTACCATGGATAAGCTGCTTAACCCAAAAAAAACGTTATTGAAAATTCTGTTAAGAAGTAAAAGAAAACTACTATCCGTCGCGTCCAACCATTTTGCCGTTATTCTCAACAGTAAATTTTCGCATGCTCCGCAGGCTACGAATAAAAAATGCCGAGAAACTCGGGTTTCTCGGCAGGTAATTCAAATATGCAAGCGACTGCTTAGCCAATAGTTCCAACGGGGAATGTCAGAGCCATCACAATGGCACAAACCATAAAGATGGTTGTAGTGATAATGGTAAGGCGATCAAGATTTTTCTCCATGATTCCCGAACCTGCTCCTGCGTTGTACATGGAAGCTGCAATCATGTCAGAAACACCGGTACCCTTTCCGGAGTGTGCTAGAACAAGCAGCACCGTCAAGACACCAGAAAGTACAAACAGTACCAAAAGAATTGTATTCAGAACGCCCACGAGGTTCCCCCTCTTGCTGGCGAGAAAATCCAGCCCTAGTTATTTTCACGTACAACAGAAAAGAATAGCACACGCCACTCCCCTTTGGAAATGACGTGTGCCAAGTTGCAAAACAAACAAGAACTCAACAAATGAACCAAGCGCCTCACCGGTGGTAAGGAACTTTGTCAGAGTTTAGTTCATTGCGCTCTTAACCATTGCAACGAAGGAATCGGCCTTGAGAGATGCGCCGCCAACAAGTGCGCCGTCGACGTCCTCTTTCTCGAGGAAGCCGCCAACGTTCTCTGGCTTAGCAGAACCACCGTAAAGAATACGGATACCGTCTGCAATTTCTGCACCAAAGATCTCTACCAGGGTCTTACGGATTGCACCGCAGACTTCCTGTGCGTCATCAGCAGTTGCAGTCATACCAGTACCAATTGCCCAGATTGGCTCATAAGCAATAACGTACTTGGAAGGATCTGTAATCTCTAGACCCTTGGTATCTGCCTTAATCTGGTCAACAACAAACTGAACGTGAGTACCGGCGTTGCGAACCTCAAGAGACTCACCGCAGCAAGAAATAGGAACGATGTCATGAGCCATCAGTGCCTTTGCCTTGCGGTTAATGTCCTCGTCGGTCTCGCCAAAGTAGCCACGACGCTCGGAGTGACCAATGATGCAGTAAGTTGCACCAACAGAAGTCAGCATTGCTGGAGAGGTCTCACCAGTAAATGCACCAGACTCCTCCCAGTACACATTCTGTGCAGAGAGAGCAACAGAAGAGTTGGCCTGGGCAAGGACCTCAGAGACACCCTTAAGGTCTACAAGAGGTGGAGCAATAACAACATCAACGTTTCCGGTACCGGAAGCAAGCTGATCGACAATTCCCTGAGCAAGCTCAACGCCCTCAGCGAAAGTCTCATTCATCTTCCAGTTACCTGCGATCATACGATTACGCATCGAGAAGCGCCTCCACTCCTGGAAGTGCCTTACCCTCAACGAGCTCCATGGAAGCGCCGCCGCCAGTGGAAATCCAGCTCATCTTATCAGCAAGGTGGAACTTGTTAACTGCTGCAACGGAATCACCGCCGCCGATGATAGAGGTGCAATCAGCATCTGCAACAGCACGAGCAACAGCCTCGGTGCCCTTTGCAAACTGGTCAAACTCAAAGACGCCCATAGGACCATTCCAGAAGACGGTCTTTGCGCCCTTGATTGCCTCAGAGTAAAGCTCAACAGTCTTAGGACCAATGTCCATACCCATGCGGTCTGCAGGAATCTGATCGGAAGGAACTACCTCACCAACAGCGTCCTCACCAAAGTGATCGGTAACAACGTTGTCAACAGGAAGCAGAATCTTAACGCCCTTCTCCTCTGCCTTCTTGAGCATCTCGCCTGCGCGCTCAATCCAGTCTGGCTCCTGAAGAGAAGTACCAACGGTATAACCCTTAGCCAGGAAGAAGGTGTATGCCATACCGCCACCAATGATGAGGGTATCAGCGGAGTCGATAAGGTGATCAAGAACACCAATCTTAGAAGAAACCTTGGAACCACCAACGATAGCTACAAGTGGGCGCTCTGGGTTAGAGAAGATAGAGGTAAGAGTGTCAACCTCTTTCTCAAGCAGGAAGCCAGCATATGCAGGAAGGTAAGCTGCTGGTCCAACAACAGAACCCTGTGCACGGTGAGCGGTACCAAAGGCATCAAGAACAAAGATGTCACCATAAGATGCAAGGGTCTTTGCAATCTCTGGATCGTTCTTCTTCTCACGCTTGTCAAAACGGACGTTCTCAAGAACAAGAACCTCGCCGTCCTTGAGTGCGTCTACAGCCTCACGGGCCTTCTCGCCATACGTGTCCTCAACAAACTTAACCTCGCGGCCAAGAAGCTCAGCAAGCTTCTCTGCAGCTGGGCGCAGGGAAAGCTCTGGCTGGAAGCCGGTGCCATCTGGACGACCAAGGTGGCTCATCAGGATGACCTTTGCGTTGTGGTCGAGAAGATACTGGATGGTTGGAAGTGCAGCGCGAACGCGGGTGTCGTCAGTAACAACGCCGTCCTTCAGAGGTACGTTGAAGTCAACGCGCATAAGAACGCGCTTGCCGTCAACATCTGCATCGCGGACAGTCTTCTTTGTAAAAGCCATGTCACTCCTTTAAATTCGTTTCCAACAAAAGAAGGCGCGATCGCGGCAGATGCTGCGACCGCGCCTAAGGCGTCTATGTAACTAGAACTTAAGCAACGAACTTCTCGAAGTACTTGATGGTGCGGACCATCTGAGAAGTGTAGGAGTTCTCGTTGTCGTACCAAGAGGTAACCTGGACAAGAGTGGTGCCATCGCCAAGGTCAGAGCACATGGTCTGAGTTGCGTCGAAGATGGAGCCGTGGGTCTCGCCGACGATGTCGCGGGAAACGATGTCATCTTCGTTGTAACCAAAGGTCTCTGGGATGGTCTCTGCATATGCCTTCATTGCAGCGTTGACCTCGTCAACGGTGACCTTCTTGTCAACAACAGCATAGAGGTTGGTGAGAGAGCCAGTTGGCGTAGGAACGCGCTGAGCAGCACCAATGAGCTTGCCGTTGAGCTCAGGAAGAACAAGACCAATAGCCTTAGCAGCACCGGTGGAGTTAGGAACGATGTTCTCTGCACCAGCGCGGGAACGACGGAAGTTACCCTTGCGCTGTGGGCCGTCGAGAATCATCTGGTCACCAGTGTATGCGTGAATGGTGGTCATGATACCGGACTTGATAGATGCGAAGTCGTTAAGACCCTTTGCCATAGGAGCAAGGCAGTTGGTGGTGCAGGAAGCTGCGGAGATGATGTTGTCATCTGCAGTGAGGGTCTCATGGTTAACGTTGAAGACGATGGTTGGGAGGTCATTGCCTGCAGGAGCAGAAATGACAACCTTCTTAGCACCAGCGTTGATGTGAGCCTGTGCCTTGTCCTTAGAAGTGTAGAAACCGGTGCACTCAAGAACAACGTCAACGTTGAGATCGCCCCAAGGCAGGTTGTTAGCGTCTGCCTCCTTGTAAATAACAATCTCGTGACCGTCAACGATGATGGAGTGGTCAGTTGCCTCTACCTTGTGATCGCGGGAATAGTTGCCCTGAGTAGAGTCATACTTCAGAAGATATGCAAGCATCTCTGGAGAAGTAAGGTCGTTGATTGCAACAATCTCGGAACCCTCGTGACCAAACATCTGCCTAAATGCAAGGCGACCAATGCGGCCAAAACCGTTAATAGCAACCTTTACTGCCATACGTAATGCTCCTTTCGGTGACCCAGAGCCATTCTCCGGATTCATTAACATTTAAACCGTACACCGAGTATTTTACCGCACTCGCCGATAACTTATGCATCTTTTTCTAAATCCTGAACGATTTTTTCTAAACGAAGCAGTCGGTGATACATGGCGGACTTGGATACGGGTGGTACAAACGACTCCCCCAACGCTGATAATGACAGCTCAGG
>JAHACE010000286.1 GCA_018376005.1 Atopobium sp.
ATCGAGGTTACGTTGCTCGCACGAGCTTTAAAAAACAACAGGTTACTTCATATTTTTTGAATATATGGCGCAATTGTTAGGGGTCTCATCAACCTCAACAGAAGAGACGGGCAAACCTTCTGCCTCAAGTTGCTCAAAGAGATACTTTGCCAAGTTTTCTGCTGTTGTTCTAAACGGCAAAATAGTGAGCGAAAAACCCTCTTCTTTAAGACAGGCCAACGTCTTTTCAGAAAGTGAACCTTCTTCAATCAAAAACGTATGATCAAGGGAATCACATAGCGCGCGGACCTTGCGCTTAAAGACACCAAAGTCCATAACCATGTCCTTTTCTGTGCCAGACTCACCAAGCTCTGCAGCAGAAATACAAGCGGTTACGTGCCAACGATGGCCATGCAGGTTCTCACACTTGCCGTAGTAGTTTGTAAGAAAATGCGCTGAGTCAAAGGCATATTCAGTCTTAAGCGTATACATTACTCGTTGTCCTTCGAGCCGCGACCGCGATCATCGCGTCCAGCTCTTCTATGTCTACGACGTGCAGCGTTTTGTGGCTGAGCATCTCTAGATGCAGCGTTAGGTGCACCGCTAGAACCAGAAGTATTCTGTGGAGCGTTCTGGGTCTTCATGCCCGCCCTATCACCTGGACGACGAGTCCTCTTTGCACGAACTGGTGCCTGTGCCTCATCAGCTTTCTGTGGCGTCTGAGGAGCATCTGTCCTTCTAAAACGCTTTCCCTGTGGTTGCTTCTGCACAGGAGCGGTGCTCTGCTCATTCTTCTGAGGAGCCTGAGTATTTGCAGTGCCCTCTTCTGTTGCGTGATGACGGCGGCGGGTACGACGCAGTGTATCCGTTGCAGCATCAAAAGTACTAGAACCAGGGTTGACCTGAGCATTCTTTGAAGTTCTTACACGACGAGTGCGAGAAGAACTTTGAGCACCTTGCTCTTCTCGAGCGTTTCTTGCACCGGAATTCTTGACGTTTTCCTGCCTATTTGCAGAGTTCTGCTCGGAGCGATCACGCTTGCGCCTTGGAGCCTCAGTCACAAAGAGATCAGGGTTAATCTCTGGTTCTTCATCAACAATCAAACCATTTGCCCTATCAAGTTCTGCCAGAGCCATCTGAACCTCAACAGATTCAAGACGCTCAAGTGCAGCGCGAGAAACGCTGTCTGGCCTGCAAGAACAGCCAAGGTCTTCCGACTTCTGCTGAGCTGCAGGAGATGTGTCCATGTCAGCAAGA
>JAHACE010000287.1 GCA_018376005.1 Atopobium sp.
ACAAAAGAGATTATGGACCGTCATAACGGCACTATCTCGGTAGAATCCGAGCTTGGAAAGGGCACGACCTTCTCGCTGCACCTTCCTCTGCTTGCCCAAAATAATATCTCTGTAACAGATACTTTGTTGTAGGCCGATTTTTGGGCATTTTGCCGTACAATCAAAAGTCCTGCAATACAACGCGCTTTGCGCAGAAGTGAGGTCATTGTGGCTGGAGCTGAGCTTCGTCCCGATTCGCACGGTAAGGTTCGCGATATCTACGATTGTGGCGACAAACTTTTGATGGTTGCGAGCGATCGCATTAGTGCTTTTGATTTTATTCTCCCCGACGAGATTCCTTTTAAGGGAGAAATTCTGACACGTATCAGCGCTTTCTGGTTTAATCGCTTCAAGGACCTTCTGCCTAACCACATGATTTCTGTTCTGCCAGATCAGACTCCTGAGCAGTTTGCAGATTACACTGAGTATCTTGCTGGCCGCGCAATGCTAGTAAAGAAAGCACAGACCGTGCCAATCGAGTGCATTGTCCGTGGTTACCTTACTGGTTCTGGCAAAAAGACCTATGACCAGGACGGTACCGTCTGCGGCATTAAGCTGCCTGATGGTCTGACTGAGGCATCTAAGCTTCCTGAGCCAATCTTCACCCCTTCCACTAAGGCTGAGCTTGGCGATCATGACGAGAATATCTCTTTTGAGCGTTGCTGCGAGATTGTTGGTGAGGATGTTGCTACTCAGCTGAAGGAAGCCTCGCTTGCAATTTATAAGGCTGCTGCAGAATATGCTGCAACTCGTGGAATTATTATTGCGGATACCAAATTTGAGTTCGGTTTTATCGACGGAAAACTTACACTTATTGATGAGTGCCTTACACCCGATTCAAGCCGTTTCTGGCCTGCTGAGGGTTATTCTGAGGGACACGTTCAGCCAAGCTACGACAAACAGTATGTACGCGATTGGCTGAAAGCCCATTGGGACATGCAAGGAGAGCCACCTCATCTTCCAGAAGAGGTTATTGAGGGCACGTCCGAGCGTTATCGTACGGCATTCCAGATTATTACGGGAACTGAGTTTGTACCACTGAAGGAGACCAATGTCACTGCGTGACACCATTACAGGCGCAACCAAAGAAGCGCGTGAGGCTACCGCAAGCCTTTCAAAGAAAGAAACCTCTGAGGAGACTGAGCGTCCTACGTATTCCGCTTTTGGTCGCAAATCTGCTGCTACTGCTAAACCAGTGCTCGCCAGCGTGAGCGCGAGGATATTCGTAGCCGCGGATTTGAGGCTATGCTACGCGCGGATCCAGATTATCATCGTGCCGAGCGCGTTTGGTGGGTCTTCCTGGGTCTTGGCTTTGTTGCAACCATCATTACACTGGTGCTTTCGTATATGGTTCCTGAATCCAGGGACCTGAACACCGGCGTTGGTATGATTTCTGCCATTATGCTGGTCTTTGCTTACTTCTGCATCTTTGGCTCGGTTGTCTACAGCTTCTTTAAGATGCGTCCTCTTCGCAAGAAGATCGAGGCTAAGGTTGCTGGCATGACCGACAAGAAGCTCAACGATTTCTACCTC
>JAHACE010000288.1 GCA_018376005.1 Atopobium sp.
TGCCCAGGTAGAAATAGTGTTCATGATGTAGTACACCAAGAAGTACGGTACGGCATGCTCGCCAAAGAGCGCAAGATTAAGCGGCATACCAATGAAGATAGTGTTGGCATTTGCAAAGGTATTGAGCATCAAGCCTCGGCGACCTGGTTGGACGCGGAAAACGTTGATAACCAAAAATCCTGCAGCATATGACAAAGTAAAGCTAATCGCTGCAATAAGCACCGAGGGACCAAGCTGGAGCAGCTGATCGAGAGATAAGTTCTTGAGCACTGCTACAAAAATGGACGCGGGGAGTGCTACGTTCATAATGAGTTTTGATGCTTGACCAGCGAATGTCTCGTTGAGCCAGTTAATCTTACGAAGCACATAACCGAGCACAATAATCAAAATGATAGGAAGTACATTTTGTAATGATGTCAAAAAGACAGACATACTATGCCTCTAACTCTTTGTAGACAGGGAACCATTTAAGGGCGTCAACTGCCTCTTTTGCACTGGCGATTGGCTCGCGGTTAAGACCTTGTCTAATTGCTTCTTCTGCAACGCCAACAGCAATACGCTCGGAGAACTCAGTAATCTTAGAGACTGGAGGAAGAATTGCAGCACCAGGTTTTGTGGTATCAACAATTCCACCGAGTGAGTGAGCTGCAAGCGAAATCATTTGGTCTGTGAGTAGGCGAGCTTTTGCTGCAAGGGTACCAAGTCCAAGACCTGGGTAAATTAAGGCGTTGTTAGCCTGTCCAATTTGGTAGGTTACACCGTTTAGTTCGACGTCGTCTGATGGGACTCCGCATGCAACAAGTGCACGGCCATCGGTCCAGGTCAGCAGGTCTTGGGCGGTTGCCTCAGCAAGCTTAGTTGGATTAGAAAGCGGGAAAATCATTGGACGCTCGCAATGAGCTGCCATTTCACGAATAATCTCCTCGGTGAAGGCACCATGAACGGTAGAGGTACCAACCATGATTGTTGGGTGGACCGTTTTTACAATAGCCGCAAGATTTGTGAGCTCACCAGCGTTTTCAAATTCAGAACGCTTGCGAGCAAATGGCTTCTGCTGTGGAGTGAGGTTGTCCATATCGTCGAAGAGTAGACCCTGACGATCTACCAGGTAGAAGCGCTTTCGAGCCTCTTCACGATCCATTCCCTGGTCCACAAATTCCTGCAGCACACGATCAGCGATGCCGCAACCAGCAGTTCCTGCACCAAAGCAGAGATATACCTGGTCGACGAGTTTC
>JAHACE010000289.1 GCA_018376005.1 Atopobium sp.
AATTCCGCCACGCCCCCGGATATGTCTAGCTATTATGCCACTACTTTTAATTCAGCGGGCGCAAAATTGGCTGCCAAATCACAGGCGACTGCTTTCCCTGGTGAACGGCAGCTGCAGTTACCACCAGGCCAAAGAGCAGGTCACTCTCGCTTACTACCATGTGTTTAAAGCCCGAATTCTTCATCAATTCTGCAAGCAAAATAGTTCCTGCAAGCATAACGGGTGCACGTTTTACCTGAAGTCCCGTTATGTCTTCTCGTTCCTTTAGCGTTTTGCTGGCGAGAAGCCCTTCTATCTGCGACACCTCATCGATCGAGATGTGGTTGAGGTGCACCTTTGACGGGTCGTACGGGTCAAGGTGGTCCCTGATGGCAATGAGGCTGGTTGCGGTTCCTCCAACACCAACCAGAAGCTCTGGTGCTGCACACTGCTGCTGAGCTCGGCCGATAGCTCCAGACATCATCTGATCAGCCATTGTATGAGCTCCATCAATGTCCTTAGCCGAAGGATGGTCAGATGACAAGTTAAAGCGCTCAGTCAGACGTCTGCAACCAAGGTCAACGGACTCGACAAAGTTGATGTCAAGTTGCTGGCCTCCAAGCTGCTGGCCTGCGCCTTGAGCTGCAGGCTGGCCCGCCAGCGTGCCAACGACCAGCTCAGTTGAGCCGCCACCACTGTCGGCAACAAGAATGCGATGATTTTCAAAATCATGAGAGACGCCCAAAAAAGTGAGCGCACCCTCAATTTCACCCGGAATAATCATGGGTTCAAGTCCCAGTGAGGCTAGACCCATTCCCAGGTCAGGAGCATTTTCTGCATCGCGAGCAGCACTTGTGAGAGTACAAACAACCGCCTCAGCGCCCTCTTTTCTCGCGTGATCAACATAAGAAGAAACGCAACCAACACAACGATGAATTGCCTCAGGTAGCAGGCGTTTTGTCGTATCAACACCCTCGCCCAAATTGACAATCTCGGTGTATTTGGCCATGCGAATGACGCGACCGTCCTCTACCTGCGCAAGCGCAAGTCGAGCAGTTACGGTTCCAATATCAATTGCAGCTAGAAGCATTATTGTGAGTTCCCACTATCAGACTTTGAATTGTCGGCTCCGGACCCCTCAGAAGATCCGCCTTCTCCGGAGTTCTTCTGCTCGTGAGACTCTCCAGGAGCTGGTGCAGATGTAGAATCGTCAGAGTTTGCGCTCTTAGGAGCCTCAGTATTGCCGGAA
>JAHACE010000290.1 GCA_018376005.1 Atopobium sp.
GGTCTACGGTGATGCACAGCTCTTCTCGCAAATCGTGTCTTGAAGCGTCTTCTGCAAGGGCTTTATCTGCGTCAACGGAGATTTTCTCGGCTTGTCTCAGCGCCTTGATAGGAAATTCTGTTGCCAAACCATACGAAGCAATAGTTGCCTCAACGTTCATGTCCAGATCTTCAGCTGATCCCACGCGGCGCTCGATAGTGACTACAGCAGCGCTTTTCCGCGTGGGATACTCTGTAATGCGCGCGACAACCACGTCGCCCTCAAAAACGTAATGACGTCCAACAGAAGGGTCTTCGGGAAGCACGAAGAAATCTCGCTGGATGCGACTATCCAGCGGCACCACAGCGCCAAGTGGACCGGCGTCGTGGTAGATACCCAAAAACGTCTGAGTAGCTCGCGTAAGCACAAAACGCACGTTTGCCAGAGGAGTCTTTCCCTTGGTCGAGACCAGTGAAACCTGGACCTCGTCTCCGTGCATAGCCTCATGAATCCCGTGCTTGGCCAGCGCATACGTACCCTCAGGGGTGCTTACGGTAGCAGCTCCTGGACGAGAAAGGCTCAGCGTACCTGTAAGCAACGCCGATGGTCGCTTTGAGACTTTTGTACGCCCCTGACGACGGTTTCCTTTATGTATGCGTTTTCTAGCCAAAAATCCTCCTGTAGGTAGAAGCCAGCGCCTTTTGCGCTGACCCAATGAATCTTCTGATATGTACCCTAAAGTGCCTTGTGATAGACGATGCGCAGATAAGGCGAGAAGTTCCAAGGACCCCGACGGGTTTCTCGACGAACATCTCGACAGATAGACGTCGGAGCCCTCAACGGGTTTCTCGCCACTCCTGTACACAAAAAGAGCCCCTATGCAGAGACTGCATAGGGGCTCCAGAAGGGATTGGTTTACCTCTTAGAAGGTGCCGCGAATAACCTCGCTGCCTTCCTTCATCGTTAAGAGTAGCAGCCTTGATGGTCTCAAGAATGGTAACGCCAGCCTTCTCAACGAAGTCATACATCTCGTCGATGGTGACCCAGCCGTAAGGAGTTACGAAGCTGAAGGAGTCGGAGCCGATGGTGAGAGTGACGCCGCGCTCGTTAGCAGCACGGAGGTTCTCGTATGTACGGTTGAGGCCCTTCTCAACGACGGTATCGCCTGGGAATGCGTCAAGCTCTGGAGTCCACTCTGGTGGATAAGTTCCGTACCAAGTTGGCAGGAAGCCGATGGTAGGAGTAAAGAAGGTACCCTGCTCGCACATAAGGTCCATGGTCTTTGCATCAAGCTCGAAGCCGTGAATCATCTGCTCGCAGCCGCAACGGACGGAGTCATAAGCTGCGGAGAAGCTGTTGTAAGAGTGTGACCAAACAGGAATGCCAACCATTGCTGCCTCGTCGCAGACTGCCTTGATCTCCTCGTAGCAGTAGTGCTGATCGCGACCGGAGTCCCAGTGCCAAATGCCGCCACCGGTTGCCCAAATCTTGATTGCGTCTGGGTTCTCACGAAGACGACGACGAACTGCCTTACGAAGATCCCAAGGACCGTCTACCTGGTCGCCCCAAGGGTGACCATTCTTGGAAATCTCCTGTGGGAGCTGGTGGCAGTCACCGTGACCAGCAACGCGGCAGAAGCCAAGGCCGGTAGCGTAGATACGTGGGCCTTCCATGATACCCATGTTGACGAGGTCACGAATTGCGATACCATTGCGGCCAATCTCGCAGACGGTGGTAAGACCATGGGAGAGAGCGTCCCAGGACTGCTTGACTGCGCATGCCTGCTTCTGAGCAACGGACTCGATAACCCAGTCGTTATCGTTGTCGGTTAGGTTGCCGGAGAAGTGCAGGTGGGTATCGATAAGACCTGGCATAATGGTGCGGCCCTGGATGTCACGGACCTCATAGCCCTCTGGAACCTCAGTGCGAGGACCAGCATAAGCGATCTTCTTG
>JAHACE010000291.1 GCA_018376005.1 Atopobium sp.
ATTTTTTGTGGCGGGTTTGTTTCTATGCAGCACAAAGACGCAAAATTGCGTATAGTAGATGTTTGACAAAACGCATTGGGCAAAACGCAGATTAAACACAAAGGAGCCCCAATGGCCAGAAGGTCACATTCATCTCAGAATCACGGTCACAACAGCCGTGATAGGTACGAAGATACCCCTGAGTACGATACAGAGGACTTCGCACAGGACGATTATGACGCTTATAATCAGGGCGCATATCAGCCTCGTACGCTGGGCAGCGTTCGAAGCGCAGGTGCAAGTTCTGCACGCAACAATCACGAATCCCACGGCTCCAGGTTTACGCGCGAGCCTTTGATTGGCCAGACCAACGTCGGCGATGAGTGGCCCGAAGAAGCCCCAGCTCAGCAGAAAAAACATACCCACTTTGCTGCACATCGTGCTGGCGCTGTCAGTCATGCGCCTTCTCGCGCAGAAGGCGTGGGCGCATATTCCAAGAAGCGCCAAGGATCTTCTCGCGGTCGCGGTCTTAAGATTTTTGCGGGCATCCTGGGAACGTTGCTGCTGGTAGCAGGCGTGGCGTTTGCTTGGTGGATGCTGGATACTAACTCAAAACTCCGCCAGGGCTTGGATGCAAACCTGCAGGCAACGCTGGTTCAGGTTGCTCCATCCGACCCGTTCTACATGCTGCTTCTGGGCGTGGATAAGGACGAGGGACGCGCAGAGAACTGGGGCGATTCCGACGCAAACTTCCGCGCCGACACTATTATTCTGGCTCGCGTAGACCCTAAGAACAAGAAGATCACTCTGATTTCCATTCCCCGAGACACTATGGTTGACCTGGGAGAACACGGAAAGCAAAAGATTAACTCCGCGTACAGCTATGGCGGCGCATCCGGAATGGTTGAGGCTGTTTCCAAGCTGGCAAACGTCAACATCTCGCACTATGCCGAGGTAGACTTTGAGTCGTTCACCAAGATTGTGGACTCCATTGGTGGCATTACGGTCAACCTGCCCGTTGCCGTCTCTGACATGCAGTACTCAGGCATCGACCTGCCCGCCGGCGAGCAGCAGCTCAACGGCCAGCAAGCGCTTGGCCTTTCTCGTAGTCGCCACGCGTACGACAACTACGGTGCAGGCGATTTCTACCGCGCGGCTAACCAGCGCATGATTTTGACGGCCATTGCCAAGAAAGTCCTGCAGCTGGACCCCGTTTCTATGTCCGGTGCCGTGTCCACCATG
>JAHACE010000292.1 GCA_018376005.1 Atopobium sp.
GGTTGCCTCTAAGACGCTCAAGACCTTACGCGGAGGCTTGTCGCAAGAAACAGCGCCAACTATCTGCACACTATTGCTTCCAGAAACTTCTGCAGCCGCTATTTCCATCACGGATATAGAATATGTATTGGGCTTTGAGGGAGATATTGCAACCTCGCATATGCCTGGCTCAAAAGTGGTTGGCCCTGCAACTGAGGTTCTGGAAAGCGGCCGCATGGAGACGTTTGTCTCGGTAGATAGTCGTCAGCAGGTACTACAAAGGCGCGGGGGCTTTGGCAATGGCGGCAGCTCCTTTGGCATCATTGTTCCGTTGATTGTTCAGGACCGTACGGTTGGTACTATCAAGCTCTACTATCGTCGTGGTATTGAAATTGATCGTACGCAGTTGGCAATTGCTGAGGGTTTGGGTGAGCTTCTCTCCACGCAGCTTTCCTCGTATGAGCTTGATCGTCAGGCAGAGTTAACTGCTCGGGCCGAGGTCAAAGCCTTGCAGGCACAGATCAATCCACATTTCTTGTTCAACACGCTCAACACCATTGCATCTCTTACGCGTACAAACCCCAATAAGGCGCGAGACCTGCTTCGCGAGTTCTCTGTGTTTTATCGCCGTACGCTTGAGAGCTCTCAAGGTGCGCTCATTCCGCTTTCTCAGGAATTGACACAAACGCGCAGGTATTTGACAATTGAGAAGGCGCGTTTTGGAGAAGAACGTATTCAAGAGTCTGAGCATGTCGATGAGGGATGCGAAGATATTCAGGTACCGTCTTTTTTGATTCAGCCTATTGTCGAGAATGCCGTGAGGCACGCTATGAAAGATGAAGGCGCCCTCCATATTGACATCCACGTCACACGCGATGATGATGATATTCTTATATCTGTTGCTGATGATGGTCTTGGAATGGATGAAGAGACTGTTTCTCGCTTACTTAATGGTCAAGGTCCTACCCCGCAGGATTCTTCGGGGAGAAATAGGGGCACGGGTATTGCCATTAAGAACGTAGCTGAGCGAGTTGAGCGCTTCTACGCCGTTGGCTCTGGCATGGAAATCATGTCTAAACCAGGGCAGGGTACGTGCGTGACACTCAAGCTTGCAGGTGCGGCACTGCAGGCAACAGCATAGTAGTATCGGTTTTTGCTTAACGCTGCGTTAGGCTGTTGGGAGATGAATGACATGCGTGCCATGATTGTTGATGACGAGGCTCCAGCCCGTTCTGA
>JAHACE010000293.1 GCA_018376005.1 Atopobium sp.
CCAGTTGATAGTTGAATCAATAAGCTTGTCTTCAGAGGACATCTTGCCCTTTGAATTGCCCTGCTCCTTATACAGCCAGTGAGCAGCAATACCGTACTCAGATGCCTCGTGCATCTCGGCGGTTCTAATCTGAATCTCAATAGGGCGACCATCAGGGCCAATAACTGTTGTATGTAAGGACTGATAGAGATTTGCCTTTGGAGTTGCAATATAGTCCTTAAAACGACCAGGCATTGGATGCCACAGTGCATGAATAGCGCCCAGTGCTGAATAACAATCGCCTACGTTTTTAGTAATAACACGCAGAGCGATAAGATCGTAGATGTTGGAGAACTCTCTGCCCTTGCGGACCATCTTTTGATAAATGGACCACAGGTGCTTAGGGCGACCCGTAATCTGGAAGTCAGTAAGACCGGCAGCATTAAGCTCATCTGTCAGAGTCTTTTTAGCGTTGTTGAGGTCATTCTCTCTTTGTGCACGAGAGTCAGAGACCATGCGAGCAACACGCTGGTACTCCTCTGGTTCAAGCCAGAAGAAAGACAAATCCTCAAGCTCCCACTTAACCGAAGAGATACCCAGACGGTCAGCAAGTGGCGCATATACGTCCATGGTTTCTCGCGCCTTAAACAGACGACGATCCGGTGGAAGTGCTGCCAGCGTACGCATGTTATGAAGACGGTCGGCAAGCTTGATGATAACAACGCGGATGTCCTTTGACATGGCAAGGAACATTTTGCGCAGGTTAAGCGCTTGTTTCTCGTCCATTGAACTGACTTCGATGGACGTAAGTTTTGTGACGCCGTCAACAAGCTCAGCCACTGACTCACCAAAGCGAGAAGAAATTTCATCTAGCGAGGCAGACGTATCTTCTACGGTATCGTGCATGAGGGCAGCGCAGATGGTGTCTTCATCCATATGAAGATCGTGCGCAAGAATAAGGGCCACTTCAACTGGGTGGTTGATATAAGGCTCGCCAGAACGACGACGCTGATCTTTGTGATAGTCAGCAGCAAAGGCATATGCAGCAGCAACCTTTGCCTGAGCTTCCTCGGGCAAGTATGAGCGCACAGCACCTTCAAGCAGACGGTAATTATCCGCGCCTGGCGCCTTGACCTCTTTTGTGGTCCTCTCGTCACTCATCAGAGGACTCCCTTCCCCCATCAAACGTTGAACCAATTTCTGGAACGATGGGTTTTGTTATAGCATCTGCC
>JAHACE010000294.1 GCA_018376005.1 Atopobium sp.
TGCAGCAATAATGCCAAGCCATTCGTTTACATACTGACGAGTGCAGCCCTGCTTGGTGCAATAAAGATTGATGTATTTCTCGGCAAGTTCCTCATCACCATGAAGAAGCAGGTGCAGGTAAGTTGTAGCGCAGTCTGCAGCGCCATTGCCTTGTGTTGCATGGGCCCAGTCAAGAATTACAGGAGCGCCATCCTCGGCGAGAATAACATTGGAAGGAACAAAGTCACCATGACAGACCTTAGTATGAGGCTTCATACCATCAAGCTTGAGCAGAAGCTCATACCTTGTGGCCTCATCAAGAATGTCTGGAATGCTGTTAATCATTCGGGTGAACTTGTCTTTTTGATGAGTAAGAAGTGGTGCCTTATGAGCGTGAATGGCCAGCTCAATATCGACAAACTTATTGAGATACTCGTCCTCTTTTTCTGGATGCTCCTCAATAAGCTGCCTAATTGTTTTACCTTCAACTTTTCTGGTTGAAACAGCCCAGCAATTACCAACTTTGCTAATCTCTACAAGAGATGGAACGTTGATGCCGGCCTGCTCAGCACGAGTGAGGTTTAATGCCTCATTCATAATATCAGCAGAAGGTTTGCTTCCGCTGAACACCTTAACGACTGTGTCTCCGTTGTCGTACACAACCTTGTTATTACGCTCGACAATTACCTTTTTATCAGCTTTGAGCTCCATAACAACCTCCAATAAGGTACTCATGCAGATACTCGCTATCTACCCAGTAGTATTGTCGTTCTTCTCGAACGTCTCCTGGCGAGAAGAACACTCTTATTGGTTAAACGGTTGGCAAATTCGGTGAACGTAAACATCTCCAGTTAAAACAAGGAATCGTCCTTCTGACAAAGATCCCCCGCTTTTTATAAAAGCGGGGGATCTGCATACTAAGTGTATGTGTGTTGCTTACTGCTCTTTACGAGTACGAGCATATGCTCCAACACCAACAAAGCCAGCACCAACTGTTGCAAAAGCAACCATAGCTACAACACTTGCATCGCCTGTATCAGGTGTGCGGTGCTTACGCTTCTTACCAGGCTTCTCTGGAGTTGGAGTTGGGGTAACTGGAGTCTCGGTATTTGTAATGGTAAAGCCATTGACCATATCACCAGTTATCTCAGAAGTGTAACCCTCAATAGCATCCTCAGAAACGGTGTAAGCAATGACGTGATTATCTGCTGCGTAAAGATTTACACCAA
>JAHACE010000004.1 GCA_018376005.1 Atopobium sp.
CCAATAGTTCTCGCCGCCGGAGCACATACCCTGCTTCTCTTCACCCTTAACACCAATATAAATTGGAATCATACCAAGAGCATCGTCACCAAGCTTCTTAATGTCGTTGTATGCCCAGGTACCGTTCTGGTAGAAGACAGCGTCGCCATTGACAAACTCTGCGACAGCGTCATCACCGGTCTTGCCAGAAAGCTCAGTTGGGCTGCATGTAGCATTGTTGATATAGAGATCAAAAATCTGCTTGTAGTTAGGGAGATACGTTCCCTTAATTTCCTTAGCCTCAGGCTTACCGGTATCCTTGAACTCATAGTACAGAGGAAGATTTGCAAGGTGTGTAGTAAAGCGCCAGTCAGAACTGGAATCAAGACCAGCGCTGGTGAATGCGCCCTTTACGCCAAGCTCTGCTTTGCGAGCCTGAATATCCTCAACGACCTTCTTCAGCGAAGCAAAGTCTTTGATGTCGTCTCCCTTATAGCCAGCCTTCTCAAGTAGCTTCTTGTTGTAGATAATGCCGTAGTCTTCCTCTACATAATCAACACCGTAGACAACGCCATCCTCCTGAAGCTTAAGAGCGTCATTAGTGAGCTCATCCAGAATCTTGGCACCCTTAAGGTCAACGCAGTAATCCTTTACACCAATAAGACCAGAAGGACCATTTGTCTGGAACAATGTTGGAGCTACAGAAGCGTCCTTGTTAATCTCAGACTGGAATGTCTGTGCATAGGTATCAGAAGCAGCAGTTACTACCTTTACAGGAACCTTTGTTTCCTCAGTATACTTAGCTGCAAGATCTTTCCACTGCTGATCAGCCTCAGGCTTGAAGTTCAGGAAATAAACTGAACCGTTTGCAGAATCAGACTCTCCCTGCTTTTTGTCGTTATTTCCACCACAAGCAACAAGACCCAGTGAGCAAAGAGCTGATGCACTTAAGGTGACGAACTGCCTACGATTAATACCGGACATAAGACTCCTCCTTAGAGAGTGCTCCTAACTCTTTGCTAGGTTGCATCTCTTCTCATGATTTTCATAAGCTATGCTTTGATACACTGTCAAAACAATTTTGCTTATGTCTACAGAGAAAAGTATATTTGTACTATCGAGTTGTTTAAACAACTCACTTCCGAACGGTATGAAATTATCGGTAAATGGTATGAAAGGAACTATTTTATGTTCGTTCCATTTTTATAAAGCTACTATCTAATCAAGAGCAACTTGAACATGCAACTCCAGCCTTCAACAGCACGTTAAGGAAAAAATATGCCAAGCGCACGATTTAATACGATTTATCATGATTTAAAAAATAAGATCTTAGACGGGACATATGCGTATGAGTCCTATTTACCAACCGAGATGGAGCTTACTAAGATATATTCCTGCTCCAGAAACACCGTTCGACGTGCGCTCACACTTCTGTCCGATGAAGCTTTTCTTCAGCCTATTCACGGTAGGGGCGTACGCGTTATTTGGCAGAAAAAGCCAAGTGAGGTTATTGGCTCATTAGAAGGACTTGAGTCCTTTCAAGAATATGCCCACAGAAACAATCTTGTGCCTGATACAAATGTCATTGTCTTTGAGCACGTTCCTTGCACAGACGATATTTCTCATCAAACTGGTTTTAAAGCAGGAGAAGAACTTATTCACATTGTTCGAATCCGTAAACTCGACGGATCTTCTCGCCAGATAGACAACGACTACCTTTTAGCATCTGCCGTTGGAAATCTAACCATTGCTGATGCATCAACGTCTATTTATGCATACCTAGAAAACACGCTTCATATGAAAATTCTAAAGAGCAAAAGAACAATCAGTGTTGAGCTGGCAACTGAAGAAGACCAGCAACATTTAGAGCTTGGAGATTTTAACTGCGTTGCAGTGGTGGAAAGCCATTCATTCAACTCAAAAGGCGTTATGTTTGGCTTCACACAAACTCGTAGTCATCCAGAAACGTTCTGCTATAAGGTTATTTCAAAAAGATAATCTGCGGTTAAATGTGCAGAATAAATTTCTTCTCTAGTTTATGGAAGACGGTGTAGCCAATAACTAGGGCAAGAACTGCAGAAACAAGGCAGCCTAAAATGGTGCTTGTTGCAGGAAACTTCTGGAAAAGAAGGCAGTCTCTAATAAATGTTACAAAGTGGAACATTGGATTAAAACGCTCAATCTGAAGCATCCAAGGCGACATGATATTAACGGAGTAAAAGAGCGGTGTACCATACATCCAGGCAGTGGTTACAACGCTCCATAGGTGGATAACGTCTCTAAAAAAGACTGCAAGGGCCGAGAGAAGCATTGCAAGACCGATGCAAAAACAAGCCAGAAGCAGCAAAGCAACAGGTGTGAGCAATGAATAAATTGTCAGCGGAATGCGGAAGACAAGCATAACAATGCCAACAGCAATGAGCGAGAAAAGATAGTTTACAACCGCAAAAAGCACTTTCTGAACAGGGAAAACAACACGATTGATGCGAACCTTCTTAAGCAAGCTAGATGCATCAATAATTGAGCGCATTCCCATAGTGGTTGCATCGTTCATCAGCTGAAACGCTGTGTTACCCAGAATAAGATACAAAGGATAGTTCACAACATCCTCGGCGCGGTTGCCTAAAAAAGTAGAAAAGACAACTGCCATAACGGTCATCATCAAAAGTGGGTTCAAAACTGACCACACAACGCCCAAAATGGAACGGCGGTATTTGAGCTTGAAGTCTTTACTTACCAGCTGACGCAAAATGAACTGGTCACGTTGATGTGTTGGATACCATGCATCTCGAGCAGAAACAGCAACAAGACTTGCACTTGCACTATTAGTATTTGCAGAAACTACGCTTGTGTCCTGCGCATTATTAGTTTGTGTTGAAGACTCGCTCACGCGCTATCCTTTTCTACCGATTTCTGTATGGTTTATCCTAGCACAGACAGACAAAGCCGTTTAAACTTGAAACGTTGTTGAACTGTTTTCTCCACTATTTTATTTGGATGTGTGGTGACAAGACTATTTAGTAACAGCGCGCTCAACAGCAGCGCTTGTAGAAATGGTGCAAAATGTCTCAATCCCCTCTTGGACGCACGCTTATCATTGCTAATCCAGCTGCTCATAGCGGTAAAGGCGCAGCTGGTGCAGAATTTGCCCGTCATTTCCTTACCAGCTATTCAGCAGCAACGGATGGATACGAACTCAAGTTCACCACAGCTATGGGAGACGCTCGTATCATGGCCGCAGAAGCTGCAGATTTTGACACGGTTGTCGCTCTTGGTGGAGATGGCGTCATCCACGAGGTGGTCAACGGCCTCATGACCTTATCGCCAGAGGAGCGTCCAGCGCTTGGCATTATCCCTATGGGCTCGGGAAACGACTATGCACGCACCTTGGGCATGAAAATTAACGACCCCGAAGGTGCGTTTGCACAGCTGGTTCGCGGCAAGGTTAAGCAGCTAGAAATTGGTCGTATCAACGACGTCTACTTCATGGAGACCATGTCGTTTGGACTTGATGCAGCTATTGCAGCTGACACCACAAAGCGCCGCGCGAACAACTCCTCTACCGAGGGCGAGGCGCTCTTCTTAACCTCAGGTCTCAAGTTTATGGCTGCAGGTAGCAAGGGTTACCCTTGCACCGTCTCGTTTGATGGCGAGAAGGACATTGATCTTCAAGCGCTTATCATGGCCTTCCAGATTGGTCCTACGTATGGCGGCGGCTTTAAGGTCTGTCCGCATGCACTGCCTGACGATGACCTTCTTACCGTCTGCTACAACACTAAAGTGCCTATCATTCCTCACCTGCTAGCTCTGTTTGGCCTGGCAAGGACTGGTAAACACGTCAACTCCCGCATCATTGAGGAGCGTCATCTCAAGCAAGCAGTGGTAACTTTCCACAAGCCTGTCCCAATTCAGGTAGACGGAGAAGAGCTTCCCTTTGCAGAACAGTTTGTCATTGAGGTTATTCCCGCTGCACTTTCCGTGATTGTTCCCTAGCGCACAGAGCGACTCCTGCGCCGTAGGTCGCGTTTCGAGGCTCGGGCTTTGCCGGTTGCGCATTGCGAGAAGATCGATCTTCTCGCCAAAAAGGTTAGCGTTAAAGAAACAGGGGCACCTGCCAGCGCAGATGCCCCTGAATTTGTATCGTGTAAGCTAAGACTTTACGACTAGAACTTAGCGAGCTTCACGCTCAAGCAGAGCCTTAACCTCAGCTGCGGTATCAAGTTCCATAACGCGAGCAGTGAGCTCATCTGCCTCAGCCTTTGTCCAAGCAGCAATGGTCTTGCGGGTACGCAGGACAGATGGTGCAGAGACGGAGAACTCGTCCAGGCCAAAGGAAAGAAGGACTGGGATGAGCAGTGGATCTGCAGCTGCCTCACCGCACATACCAACCATGATCTTCTCCTTGTTACCCTCGCCGATGAGGAACTTGAGAGAACGGAGAACGGATGGCTGGTAGACCTCGTAGAGGTAGGCAACGCGATCATTGCCGCGGTCAGCGCACATGGTGTAACCGATGAGGTCATTGGTACCAATAGAGAAGAAGTCGCACTCACGAGCCAGCTTATCTGCAATCAGAGATGCAGATGGGGTCTCAATCATGGTGCCGACCTCAATGTCCTTGTTGTAAGCTACGCCCTCAGCGTCAAGCTCACGCTTGCACTCCTCAACAAGAGCCTTTGCCTCGCGGACCTCGTCAACAGTGGTAACAAGAGGAAGCATAATCTTGATGTCGCCAAATGCGGACGCGCGGAGAAGAGCGCGGAGCTGAACCTTGTACTGTTCAGCATTGTTGAGGCAGTAACGGATAGCGCGGAAGCCCATGAATGGGTTCTCCTCAGCCTTCATGTTGAGGTAAGGAATCTCCTTATCGCCACCAACATCAAGAGTGCGGATGATGACAGGCTTATCCTTCATGCGTAGAGCAACCTTCTGGTAAGCAGCAAACTGCTCTTCCTCACTTGGAAGCTCCTTTGCGTCCATGAACAGGAACTCGGAGCGGAAAAGACCAATGCCCTCAGCGTCAGCTTCAACTGCGCCGTTAGCATCATCTGGGTTGCCGATATTAGCAACAAGCAGAACCTTGATGCCGTCAGCAGTTACGGTCTCCTTGCCACGGTAAGCCTCAAGAGCGGCCTTCTCTGCAGCATAAGCCTCAGCCTGAGTCTTGTACTCAGCAAGCTCAGCCTCAGAAGGATTAACAACAACCTTGCCATTGGTGCCGTCGACAACAATAGCGTTGCCAGTTGCAACCTCAGAAGTGATGTTAGGAACAGAAAGAACTGCAGGAATCTCAAGAGCACGAGCAATGATTGCAGAGTGAGAAGTACGACCACCAGTCTCGGTAACAATACCTGCTACGTGGTCCTTATCGATGTCTGCGGTCATAGAAGGAGTCAGCTCATGACAGACAATGACGGAGTTCTCTGGAAGTGTGGAGAGGTCAACAACCTCTTTACTAAGAAGGTCAGCGAGAAGACCAGTCTTTACGTCAGCAACGTCTGCAGCGCGCTCACGGAAGAGCTCATCCTCCATGCCAAGGAACATGTTGTAGTACATGTCGTATGCGTCACTTACAGCCTGCTCAACGCAGGTGCCACCGTCAATTGCGCCGTTAACAGCCTCTTTGATGCCCTCATCCTCAGCAAACTCAATGTGAGCACCCATAATTGCAGCAGCTTCCTCGCCCACCGTCTTGGTCATGCGCTCAATCTGCGCATTTGTCTGTGCGATGAACTTAGTTACAGCCTCTGCGTAACGAGCCTTCTCTGCAGCTGTATCTTCAACAGTGTGTGGAGTAAAAGTAAGATCTGGATCTACGGCAACCTGAGCAGTACCGATGCCGATTCCATTGGACGCATTGACTCCCTCAAACATACTTGCTCCAATCATTGTCCGCGAAGCGGTGTATTTAGTTCTGCAAGCCTATCCACATTGGACAATAGTCGCAGAAACAAACCTGTCTTTTTACAGAGTAACATTTTTTTGACCTGTTACGTTGTGAGTATCGTTAAATAAATTTCAATAAAAAACACTTGGCAAGAGAATCTTTCTTGCCAAGTGTTTGTACGTTCACAATAGTAAAAACGTTCAGTATTTCTTGCGCGGCGAAAGCGCACCATCTGAGGGTTTCTCGCCAAAAGAACTATGCGTTCTAGCTGCGATTACTACTCAGAATCTGCAAGCCAAGAAGACTTGCCCTCGCGGCTCTCCTCTTTCTGGCGAGCAAGCTGAATCTCTTCTGCGATAGAGGCGGGCATTTCTCGGCCCATCTTCTTGTATAGAGCGGTGACAACGCGATCAATGGTTGCGCGCTTTGCGATTCCTCGACTTGCTGCAGTTGCAGTACCGCAAGCTGAAGCGTAAATAAGCGCGGTGTCGTAATCGTAGCCAGCGGTGGTCTTTGCAAGGAAGCCTGCGACCATGGAGTCACCAGCGCCGGTTGCGTTAACAAGGCGAATCTTTGCAGTTGGGACAATGTGCTCAGTACCATACTCGTCCAGGAGCAGCGAACCTGCACCGCCGCAAGAGACGATAACGTTGCGAGCGCCGCCGTCCTGGAGCTTCTTTGCAAATGGAATGCACTCTTCTGGAGTCTCTGGACTTGCACCAAAGATACGGCCAACCTCGTGGTTGTTAGGCTTGATCAGGAATGGTTGAGCCTTAATAGCCTCCATAAGCAGCTGACCAGGAGCGTCAACAACAAACTGAATACCGCGACCAGCAAGCTGAGCCATAAGGCGAGTGTAGATATCCTCTGGAAGCGAGCTTGGAATAGAACCGGTAAGAACCAGGGTGTCACCTGCGCCAACAACATCCATGCGCTCCAGCAGCTCATCAACCTTTTTCTCCGGAATGCGTGGACCATTGCCGTTGACCATAGTCATAACAATGCCGTTAAGCTTGACATTAATGCGGGTAAAGCCTGAATCCAGCTTGACGAAGTTACTTGGAATACCCTGACGCTGAAGATCACTCAGCAGGTATTCACCAGTAAAGCCACCGACAATGCCCATAGCAACGGTGACTTTATCAAGCTCATTTAAGAGTGTGGAGACGTTAATACCATTACCACCGCAGTGCAACTCTTCTGAGGAGGAACGGTTAGTAAAGCCCATGTCCAATGTGTTTGGATGCATGACATAGTCAAGCGCGGGATTAAGCGTCATTGTGTAAATCACGGCGAGTCCTCCGAACTACAATAAAATCATGGAGACTTCAGTATGACGCAATCGCTCTCAACAAACAATTAGAAACTAGCGACTCACAAAAAATAAAAACCCCGACGCATGCCGGGGTTTGAAATTCAAATGGTGGATCGTCAGGGGTTCGAACCCTGGACCTTGGGATTAAGAGTCCCCTGCTCTACCAGCTGAGCTAACGATCCAATTAACGTTTCGAATGGGGTGGGAAAAGGGGCTCGAACCCTCGACCTACGGAGCCACAGTCCGTCGCTCTGCCAACTGAGCTACTCCCACCATTTGGCCACCTCATGAAACGCAGCTAAATCATTATTACAGAATCAGAAAAAGATGCAAGCGAGAAACGCAGTTTTTTCAAACTCTTTTTTGATTTTCTTAGAAATCTGCCGGAGCAACGGGTTTCTCGCCAAACAAAATGCGGAGAAGAACGAGCTTCTCCGCAGGTGATTTCATGCACTATACGAGCAGGTATATGGTGGTATGGCAGTGGTGCGGTGTCAGAGGCCGCAATCAGTCCGCTTAAAGCCGCAGACTGTGTCTAGAAACCGTGAGCCGTAAGTGCTGCATCCAGACGATTCAACGCTTCCTCAATCTCGACGCGAGGGGCTGCCAAATTCCAACGCTTGAAACCCTGGGCAGCCTCGCCAAAGAAGACTCCGTCGGTGAAGAAGAGCTGAGCCTCAAACTGCAACAGGTGGTCAAGCTCTTCTGGGGTAAGGCCAAGGTCTCTGAAGTCGAGCCACTGGAGGTAGGTTCCCGTGATTGGTGCAAGCTTCACCCGAGGGTGCTTGGTGGCGAAGAAGTCCAGGACCAACTTCTGGTTATCGTCAACAGCCTTGATGCATGCGTCAAGCCATGCCCCACCCTTGCTATAAGCCAGCTCACAGGCCTTGAAGCTGATTGGATTGCATGAGGTGGTCTCTCGGGTCTCCAGGCGCTTCTCGAGGCGGCTACGCAGTTCTGGATTGCTCACGATGATGTTGCTGAACTGCGTGCCAGCAAGGTTGAAACTCTTTGAAGCGCTTGTGCACGTAATGGTACGCGCTGCGACTTCATCGGAAATTGTTTCAAAGACGGTATGCGTAGAGCCTGGCATGATGAGGTCGTGGTGGATCTCGTCAGCAACCACAATGAGGTTGTGCTTAACCGCAATCTCTGCGATGCGCGTAAGCTCTTCTTTGGTCCACACGCGACCGCTTGGATTGTGGGGTGAACACAGGATGATCATGGTGTTCTTTGGCTCGGCGGCAAGTTTCTCAAGCAGGTCAAAGTCAATGTCGTAGTGAGGACCCTCTGACAGGACAAGCGGGCACTCTACCAGCGCACGGTTATTCTCCTCAACTGCCATGTAGAACGGATGGTAGACAGGAGTAAACAGGATGACACCCTCGTCTGGCTGGGTGAACTCGGCAACAGATGAAAAGAGCGCAGGCACCACGCCAGACGAATTGAGCAGCCACTCAGGCTTCACATCCCAGTTGTGACGTGTCTTCATCCACTTGCACACAGCCTGCTTCATCTGATTGGTTGGCACGGAATAGCCAAGGATTGCGTCATTGATGTATTCCTTGAGGCCCTCGACAATCTCTGGGGCTGTGTGATACTCCATATCAGCAACAGAAAAAGGTGGAATACCAGGAGCTACATCTGGATTCATGTCGTACATGACGTTCCATTTTCTAGAACCAGTACCAGCGCGATCAACGCGGGATTCAAAATCGTAAGACATAGTGTCTCCATTCACGTAAGCCTGTAATCAGTGTAGCTGCTTTTAGTGTAGCTACTTTTCTTTTCCTTTGTCATTCTTCTGATAAGAAAATCTTTGATGGCACGACGTATTTGCAATCCTTATTGCTATAATGAACGACGCTATATGTCTCCTTAGCTCAGCTGGATAGAGCGTCGGTCTTCTAAACCGCAGGTCGCGCGTTCGAATCGCGCAGGAGGCACCAAAAACCCAAGGTAGATGGCTTGCTGTCTACCTTTTTTGTTAAAATTTTTATCGGCTGCCTCCATTTTGCCTCCAAACTGTATGGCTACTGCGTAAGAAATTGCGATTCCGTGTCCGATTAACTGACAATGGGCGGTTTGTGCATAAACAATGGCTGATATGCAGGAAAACTAATCAAGAAATTGATGTATCAAATTAGAGGTGCTGTTTTGGGTAAAAAATCCGTTTAGTTGGAGTTTATTTTTGGACTTCGAAATTTTGTCACTTACGTTTACCCAGCTCAGAAATTTTGTACTAATTTCCACAATTTTGTCCACGTAAAATTGCTGGTAGATGGTTTGCATAGAAACTAAGCATTTTTGGATACTCCAACTAAACGCATTTTTTACCACTTTGCTGCCGAATGGCACTCTATCGCTGAAAAATTTCACTCGGACGCACAAAAATACCCGTTCGAATCCACGAAATAGAATCGAACGGGTACTTGGTCAACGAAAATGATGTGAGCGTGGCTGCACGCCAGATATTACAGCAGGTACTCTGCAATCTGGACAGCGTTTGTTGCGGCACCCTTCCTAATCTGGTCGCCACAGCAGAAGAACGTAAGTGCGTTAGTATCTTTATCAGCGGAAAGATCCTCGCGAATACGACCAACATAGATAAGGTCCTGGTCAGAAGTATCAAGAGGCATTGGGTACTGAAGCTCTGCAGGGTTGTCCACAACCTTAATACCTGGTGCGTCTTCAAGAATAGCGCGAGCCTCATCTGGGCTCAAAGGACGCTCGAACTCAACAGTGATGGACTCAGAGTGAGAGCGCATCGTTGGAACGCGGACGCAGGTACAGTTAACGCGCAGCTCAGGAAGGTGCATAATCTTGCGACCCTCGTTTTGCATCTTCATTTCCTCAGAAGTGTAGCCAACCTCGTCAAAGCCGCCAATCTGTGGAATCAAGTTGACTGCCAGCTGGTATGCAAAAGGAGCGGTCTCGGTTACTTCCCTACCTGCAACAACATCAGCCATCTGGTTCTTCAAACTGGTAAGACCAGGAAGTCCAGCGCCGGATGCAGCCTGATAGGTAGAAGCGATAATGCGCTTTGCACCCGCTGCCTTATGCAGAGGATACAGAGGTACCAGGCCAATAATGGTTGCGCAGTTTGGATTAGAGATAATGCCGTTGTGGTTCTTGATATCCTCAGCGTTAATCTCTGGAATTACCAGCGGAACATTTGGGTCCATTCTGAATGCATGGGAGTTGTCAACGCAGACACAGCCGCGCTTAACCGCTTCAGGAAGCAGCTCTTTTGCCTGCTCATCGCCAGCTGCGCCAAGAACAATGTCCACGCTTTCAAAAGCCTCAGGAGTTGCTTCGCGGATAACAATCTGCTGTCCTGCAAACTCAATAGTTTTACCAGCGCTTCGAGCGGATGCCAGAAGCACCAGCTCCTTGATAGGAA
The DNA here is from genome assembly GCA_018376005.1 of Atopobium sp. Classification (GTDB taxonomy): domain Bacteria; phylum Actinomycetota; class Coriobacteriia; order Coriobacteriales; family Atopobiaceae; genus Lancefieldella. The sequence continues at coordinate 10,585 of JAHACE010000004.1, forward strand.
AATTACGCTCTTCAAGACACTGCATCATCTGGGCACCAACAACGCCGGTAGCACCAAGAATTGCAACGACCTTACCGTTTGGATCAAAAGTCATAGTTACCTCGAAACCATTTCGTCACGAACAAATCCGTTATAAATGACGCCAATTGTGCGATCAAAGTCGGCATTATCGACGCCCACAATAATACTAATCTCTTCCGAGCTCTGCGTAATCATGCGAATGTTGACGCCCGCATTGCCCAGCGCGCCAAAGATCTTGCCGGAAGTACCGGAACGCCTAGACATATTACGACCAACAACAGAAACAAGAGCTAAGCGGTCTACCATCGTAATGTCATCAGGCTCAATCTCGCGACGAATATCGCTGATGATGGAATAAACCGTATCCTTTACGTCGGAAGCATTTACCACAATACCAAACGAATCAACGCCTGTTGGGATGTGCTCGACAGAGACGCCGTAACGCTCAACAATATTGAGAGCGCGGCTGATAACGCCAACCTCGTTGGACATGTGAGCCTTCTTGACGTGAATAGCCAAGAAGTCTTTCTTGCCTGCAATACCTGTAATCAAGTGCTCGTTTGTATCGCCATCTGCGGTCTCACGGATAACCGTACCCGCATCTTCTGGACGGTTGGTATTCTTAATCTGAATTGGAATGTTTGCCTCGCGAACAGGGAAAATTGCCTCTTCCTGAAGAACGGAAGCGCCCATGTAAGAAAGCTCGCGCATCTCGTCAAAAGTAATGCGGCCAATAGCGCGTGGATTCTGAACAATGCGAGGATCCGCAGAAAGGAAGCCAGACACGTCAGTCCAGTTCTCATACAAGTCAGCGTCTAGGCAGCGAGCGACAATGGCACCGGTAATATCGCCACCACCGCGCTGGAACAACTTAATTGCACCGTCAACGGTAGCACCGTAGAAGCCAGGCAACACAAATGCGCCGCTGCGAGCAACGACCTCTTTAAGCCTAGAAGCAGTGCGCTCCATATCAATGGTGCCATCATGATGAAACAGCATAACGTCAGCAGCATCAACAAAGGGCAGCCCAAGATACTCAGCAAGAATCTGGCAGGTAAACCACTCGCCCCTACTGACTACATACTCTGGCGAGAAGGACTTGATGTTTGTAGCAAACTTCTCAAACTCCTCGGCGACAGGCCATGCAACTCCCAGTTCATCAGCAATCTCCACAAAGCGAGCCTCGATATCTGCAAGTAAAGAGGTACAGTCAACGTGATACTCAATGTGGGCATTTACCAGCAGCAGAAGGTCGGTAATCTTGTTGTCAGTTGAATGGCGCTTTCCCGCTGCAGACGAGACAATAAAGCGTCTATCAGGATCAGCTTCGACAATAGCTTTAACTTTTTTGAACTGCTCTGCAGAAGCAACACTTGAGCCGCCAAATTTTGCAATTTTGATCATTTCTAATTCCTCTTTTCAAGTGCAGCCATAAAGGTTGTAGGGTCTTGCGAAAGTGCGCTGGTAAGAAGCTCGCGGGCCTTCTCGGCACTTAAGTTCTTAACCAGCTGAGCGCCTGGCTCCCAGAACGAACCACCAGGAATGTCGGCTTGCGTCCTAAACACGTAATCGGAAACAAGCAGCTCAGGATTATATGAAAGACCTGACGAGAAGGTCTGCTGACCCCCAGCAGGAGCCGCAGCACAGTCAATAATATCCTGCACGACGGCATTTGCCGTTGGATCGCCACCGGCGCCTTGACCATAAAACTTGAGCTCGCCAATGGTATTTCCCACGGCAGTTGCAACGTTAAAGTTAGTTGGAACGTTGGCCTCTATGGTTGAGAGCGAAACCGCAACTGGCTCAACAGCTACCGCATACGATGAACCGTCAGAAACACCACGACCAAAGAGCTTGATTGTCATATCGTGACTGCCAAACATGGCAAGGTCACGCTTAGTTAAGTTTCTGATGCCAGACATAGGAATCTGGTCTGTGCAGATTACATCGAAGGCGATAGATGCAGAAATCATAGTCTTAGAGCGAACATCAATGCCGTCGATATCGCTTGACGGATCTCGCTCGGCGTAACCCAGCTCCTGAGCCTTGCTCAGAACCTCTGCAAAGTCCGTTCCGTCTTTGAGCATGGAATAGACAATGTAGTTGGTGGTTCCATTCATGATTCCCCAGAACGCAGAAATCTCGTCAATACGACGAACTTTCTGAATTCCTGCTATCCAAGGAATACCGCCGCACACGCATGCTTCGATCTTAAAATTGACGCCCGCTTCAGCGGCAAGGGTCATAAACTCCTCAAAATGAGCAGATACCACGGCTTTATTTGAGGTGACTACATTTTTATTAGCAGTCAGCGCAGCTTTGATGTATTCATAGGCTGGCGTGAGGCCACCCATGCACTCAACAACGGTATCGAGCGCAGGGTCAGACAAGAGCGCATCAAAATCAGATGTTGCCCGAGGGTCAACGTACTCTTTACCAGCTCTAACCAAGATGGACGTCAGGTTAACGTCAGAAACGCGCTCATCAAGAATGCGCGCAACTGAAGCACCAACCGTTCCAAATCCAAGTAGGGCAAAGTTTTGCATATAACTCCAAATCTAGCAGTCATTTTACGAGAAAACCGATTGCCTGCAAGGCTAATTGCAGAGCAAGGACAACCGCACGCAAAGGTGACTGCACTGATAACAATCTCATAGACAAAAACTACCAAAAACCTAGACAGAATCTAATCGACAGTTTTTCTCGTCTTCATAATGCTATGAACAATTCTATGTTACAAGCGACATTTACTTCTCACTGTTAAAATAATAGAAATGCAACACGCGAGACGCGCAATTTGCACGCGCACAACACGCGACACGCACAACACGCGACACGTTCTAAAGATTGGTGGTTTCATGGCCGTCGCATATCACAGCACAAGAAGCTCTGACCATACCGTCTTGGCTAAACAAGCCATTTTGCAGGGGATTGCTCCCGACGGCGGCCTTTATATCCAAGATTCAATTGACGAGAAACCCCTCGATCTTGCAAAGGTTTGTTCTCAGGGCTTTAAAGCTACTGCTTTCGATGTGCTTTCTGCTCTGCTGGACGACTACTCTGCTGAAGAGCTGACTCGCTGTATTGAGGGCGCGTATGGCTCTCAGTGGGACACCCAGGCTATCACGCCTGTTTCTGCTATCGGAGAAGACTGGCTGCTTGAGCTCTTCCATGGTCCAACGTCGGCTTTCAAAGACGTTGCGCTTCAGATGCTCCCCCGCCTGATGAGTGTTGCTCGCGAGGACGCGGACGTAGCTAGCGCTGTCGACGCGGCCGCCACCGCCGGCAAGAGCATCATGATTGTGACCGCAACTTCTGGCGACACTGGCAAAGCTGCACTTGAGGGCTTCAAAGACGTACCTGGCATGGGCATCACCGTCTTTTACCCTGAAGGCAAGGTTTCTGATATTCAACGCCTGCAGATGGTGACTCAAAAAGGTTCTAACGTAGCTGTTTGCGCTGTTAAGGGAAACTTTGACGACGCTCAAAACGCCGCTAAAGCAATCTTTGCTAACAAGGAGTTGGCGCATGAGTTGACCGGTAAAGGCACCGTACTTTCCAGCGCAAACTCCATCAATATTGGTCGTTTGGCCCCGCAGGTAACCTACTACTTTGACGCATATGCCCAGCTTATTGCCAAGGGCGCCATCGCTCAGGGTCAAAAAGTTACTTTCTGCGTGCCAACCGGCAATTTTGGCGACGTTCTCGCAGGTTACTTTGCAAAAGAGATGGGTCTGCCTGTTGAGCGCCTCATTGTGGCTTCTAACAGCAATAAGGTGCTGACTGATTTCTTGGAAACAGGCATTTACGATCGTAGACGTGCATTTGAAAAGACCATCTCTCCATCAATGGACATTCTGGTTTCATCAAACCTTGAACGACTCCTCTATCTTGCGTCCGGCAAAGACACCGAGCTTGTCAGCTATCTGATGAACCAACTGGTAACCAAGGGTATCTACACGGTACCTGCTCAGGTGATGGACACCATCCGCGAAACCTTTGATGCTGGCTTTGCCACCGACGCTCAGACGCGTGAGACTATCCGTTCTACCTGGGAGAATTGTCGTGTGCTGATTGACCCTCACACAGCCGTCGCAAAGCACGTGCTTGACAGGGTTTCTCGCCAGGCGGGTAACGTGCGCGTTTGTCTGTCTACTGCCAGCCCATATAAGTTCTCGTCCGACGTGCTTGCCGCGCTGGGCCACTCGACCGCTGGCCTGGATGACTTTGCATGTATGCATACGCTCGCCGAAATCACGGGCACTAATCCGCCAATCCAGCTTTCATCGCTGAATGATAACGTTATCATTCATACTGACGTTCGCGAGAAGGAACAGCTTGCTTCGTACGTTTCCGAAGCATGCGGGCGTATTTTTGCTTGTTAGACTCTGAGAAAGCAGGTTCTACATGCTCGACAACACCATCTTGACCGTATCTGTACCTGCTACCTCTGCAAACATTGGCGTCGGCTACGATACGCTGGGTCTTGCGTTTAACCTGCGTGCAAAGATTACGTTTAGGGAATCTCCTACGCTCATCATTGACGGCTGCCCAGAGCAGTTCAGAAACGATGACAACCTTGTATGGACATCTTATGTTCGAGCCTGCGAAAAGCTGGGCGAAGAGCCTACTCCTAAGCACATCACTATCGACTCGCCTATTCCGCTTTCTGGCGGCCTAGGTTCAAGCTCTACCTGTGTAATTGCTGGTATTGCAGCCGCGATGACCGAGTCTCATGGCGGCTGGGATCCTGAGCGTGCGCTCGACTTTGCCTGCCACTTTGAGGGCCATCCCGATAACGTTGCTCCTGCAATTTACGGTGGCCTGACCTCGTCATTTGTTGAGGGCGGGCATACCATTTGTACTCGAAGGCTCGTAGCGCGCGGACTTTCTTTTGTTGCAATTGCACCGCCTTACACGGTCAACACCGAAGACGCGCGCAAGGTGGTTCCGCAGAATGTCTCACTTGAAACGGCCGTTTACCAGATGGGACGCACCGTTGCTGTCACTCACGCACTTGAAACAGGAAACGGCGGACTGTTGGCAGCTGCTTGCAACGATAAGATCCACGAACCGTATCGCAAGGAGCTCATCCCCGATTACGAGGAGCTTAAGCAGGTAGCAAAGCTTGCTCGTGCTTGCGCCTTTGTTATCTCGGGCTCAGGTGCCACCATGGTTGCCATCTGCGACTCCCCTGTTACAGCTCGCGCTGTTGCCGAGAATGCAAAGCAGGTCAGAGGCGATCTTTGGATTCAAATTCTTGAGCCAGCACTTCTGGGCACCGTCCTTACCTTGGACGACGGTCAGCAACACCACAACACTTTCGACGAGATTTAACGTGACAACTGCGCTCGGTCAATGCGTGTACTAACAAATACGCCTGCGACAACACGGGTTTCTCGCCAGGTGCGCCTGAAAAGTGTAAAGAATCTGTATTTGAGGCACAGATTCTTTGATGAAATCAGGCAAATCCACAGTTTCTTTTACGTATTTAGGCAAAAGTTACAGATTCTTTGAAGAAATCAGGCGCGTGAAGATAGGCTGCGCCGCGCCAAATTTTGCGAGCCTGAAAACTACATCAAGTCTGAGTAAATTTGCTCAGACTTGGCGAGAAAAACAGGCAAATAGCTCAGACATGGCGCGCTTTTTAGGCAAACTGTTCAGACATGACAACAAAACCCGGCTCCTACGTTGTGTGGGAGCCGGGTTAACGTTTAAAGTACGTTGACGTCAAAGCACATTTGCCATTAGTCGCCGTTATGCGCCGAGGTAAGCCTTGCGAACGTCATCGTCGTGGAGAAGCTCCTGGCCGGTGCCATGCTTAGCGACCTTACCAAGCTCAAGAACGTATGCGCGGTCAGCAACCTTAAGTGCCATGTTAGCGTTCTGCTCGACCAGCAAAATGGTGGTTCCTGCATCGCCGAGCTGGCGAATAATCTGGAAGATTTCCTCAATCAGAATAGGAGCCAGACCCATAGAAGGCTCGTCGAGCATCAAAAGCTTTGGCCTGCTCATCAGAGCACGACCCATAGCAAGCATCTGCTGCTCGCCGCCAGACAGCGTTCCTGCCAGCTGATTCTTGCGCTCACGAAGACGTGGGAAATGCTCGTAGACCATCTTAACGGTCTTAGCGTTCTGGGAATCGGACTGAGTATAGCCGCCCATCTCGAGGTTTTCGGCAACACTCATGCGAGAAAACACGCGACGACCCTCAGGACATAGCGCCAAACCAGCCTCAACAATCTTGTGTGCGCGCTGGCCTACAAGGTTTTTCTCGTCAAGCGTAATAGTGCCAGAGTCAGGCTTTACCAGACCAGCAATGGTGTTCAGCGTAGTTGATTTACCTGCGCCGTTTGCACCAATAAGGGTAACGATCTCGCCCTCGTGGATGTCAAAAGAGATACCTTGAACTGCGTGGATTGCACCGTAAGAAACGTTAAGGTCCTTGACGGATAGCAGGGTTTTTCCAGCGCCAACTGCCTGGGTGTTTGTAGTTTCAGCGGCCATTAGCGCACCTCCTGCTTTCCAAGATAAGCCTCGATAACGCGAGGATTGTTCTGAACTTCTTCTGGCGTTCCCTTTGCAATGATGTTGCCGTGGTCAAGAACGGCCAAACCCTCGCAGATACCCATAACAAACTTCATGTCGTGTTCGATGAGAAGAACAGCAATCTTGAAGTCGTCACGAATCTTAAGGACATTCTCCATAAGTTCGTCGGTCTCTGCTGGATTCATACCTGCAGCTGGTTCGTCAAGCAGCAAAATCTTAGGCTGCGTTGCCAGAGCGCGAAGAATCTCAAGCTTGCGCTGAGCGCCATAAGGCAGGTTACCTGCAAGGGTATTTGCAAGATTCTCCATGCCAAAAATGCGCAGCAGCTCGCGAGCGTTATCGGCGCTCTCTTTCTCCTGCTTCCAGTGAGCTGGAAGACGAAGGACGTCCTCAAAGAAATGAGACGTCATGTGGCTGCCCTGACCAACCTGAATGTTCTCCATAACCGTCATGTTGTTGAACAGGCGAATATTCTGGAAGGTGCGGGCAATACCCATATGATTTGCTTCAACAACGCTTTTACCAGCAAGGTCGTAGCCGTCAATCATTACGGTACCACGGGTTGGCTTGTAGACACAGGTAAGCAAGTTAAAGACAGTTGTTTTACCTGCACCGTTAGGGCCGATAATACCAGAAATCTCGGTAGGACCAAGAGCAATGTTGAAGTCGTTAACAGCCGTCAAGCCACCAAAGTCAATGCCCAGGTGCTCAGCCTGAAGAACTGGAATTGCACCAAGGTCTCGCTCAGGAATGAGGTTAGGAGACTCTTGCCTAATAAGTTTTGTAGTGTTTTTAGTTGCCATCGCTCTTACGCCTCCTTCGAATCAGTTGAGGCTTCTGCCTGCACGTCTGCCTGCGTATCTGCCTGAACAACCGTCTGTGCGTTAGCCTGTACACCCGCCTGCTCGTCCGAGTCATCCTTGTTCCAAGGGAAATCCTTGTTCATGATGCGCTCAATAATGCGGGACAGCGAGAAGTCATACGAGCCAAACAGACCCTCTGGTCTAAAGATCATAACCAGAATCAGCACGATTGCATAAGCAACCATGCGGTAGTCAGCAAAGGCACGTAGAGCCTCTGGGAGTACGGTCAGGACAGTTGCGGACACAACGGAGCCAAACATAGAGCCCATGCCACCAAGAACAACCATAACTAGAATCTCAACAGACTTCATAAAGCCAAACTTGGCAGGCGCCATGACGCCGATGCAGCCCGCGTAAAGGCCGCCTGCAATACCAGCAAGGAATGCAGAGAAAACAAAGGCAAGGGTCTTGTAATACGTGGTGTTAACGCCTGATGCCTCTGCCGCAATCTCGTTATCGCGGATGGCGAGAATAGCGCGTCCATGTCTAGACTTCATAAGAGTATGAATAGCAAAGATGGCAAGCGAAACAACAATTGCCGTGTTCAGGTAACCCGTATATGCAGGAATACCCGTGAGGCCTGATGCGCCACCAGTAAGCTTGAATCCAAGAGCAGAGTCAATGTTTACCAGGACAACGCGGATAATCTCTGCAAAGCCCAGAGTAATGATGGCCAGGTAATCACCGCGAAGACGAAGTGCTGGAATACCAATAACCACACCCATTAGAGCGGCGCAAATGCCGCCAAACAAAAGACCCACAACAAAAAGAATAACTGCAGGTGTAGAGCCTGAGGCCATGGACTGAGCATCCAGACCAAAGAGTGGCATCATGCGAATGATAAAGATTGCGCAGGCATAACCACCAATGGACATAAAGCCAGCGTGGCCCAAAGGAAGCTGTCCCAGATAACCAGTAACAATGTTCAGAGAAACGGTCATCAGAACATACACGCCAATTTGCTCAAAAACAACGGTTTGATAGCGAGAAATAAGGCCCTCTCCTACCAGGAAGTTTCCACCAAAGACAAAGAGCGCAACAAGAATTGCATTGATGGCATAGCGAGCAGGCATAGTGAGCTCACGACGGTGACCATCTTTTCCACCAAAACCAGTAACAATTACGGGGTTGTGGTTATTATCGCGTGGATACATTTTAGTCATGTGAGCCTCCTTACACTTTCTCGGTAACTGGTCGGCCAAGCAGGCCAGTTGGTTTCACAACAAGAACAAGAATCAAGAGTAAGAAGACTACTGCATCCTGCCAGACAGACAGGCCAAAGGCAGCAACAAAGACCTCGGAGAAGCCAACAATAAGGCCGCCAATAACAGCGCCAGGAATGGAGCCAATGCCGCCAAGAACTGCTGCAACAAATGCCTTGGTGCCCAGCATGACGCCCATGGTAGGAGAAACCTGCTGGTATGCCATGGAGTACAGAATAGCCGCAATGCCTGCCAGAGCGGAACCAACTGCAAAGGTAAAGCTAATAGTGCTATTGACGTTAACGCCCATCAGACGAGCAGCGCCCATATCCTCAGAAACTGCACGCATTGCCTTACCAAGACGAGTCTTCTGAACCAAAAGGGTCAGAACAACGGTCGCCACAATAGTAACGGCAACAGTCAAAAGTGCAGTGCCGGAGAGCGTCGAACCAAATACCTGAACAGTTCCCAAGTCAATGATGCTTGGAACAACCTTAGCGTCAGCACCAAGAAGTAGCTGAACTCCATTTTCAAGCAGGTAAGAAACGCCAATTGCGGTAATCAGAATAGAAAGCCTTGGAGCTTCTCTGAGTGGTGCATAGGCAACCTTATCAATAAGAACGCCCAGTACAACGCAGCCGAAAATGGCGAGAAGAACGGCGATTGCAGGATTGAGTCCTAACTGAACAAGCGCAATCCAAGCAACGTAGGAGCCAAACATGATGATGTCACCATGTGCAAAGTTAAGAAGCAAGATGATGCCGTACACCATTGTGTAACCAAGCGCCACCAGTGCGTAAATACTGCCCAATTGAAGTCCATTGAGCACCTGAGTCAAAAACATCTGAGGTTCTCTTTTCTATGAAGGATTGATCGTGTCATAGATGGACTCTTTGCCATCTTTAAAGGTAATAATCAAGGTGGACTTCACTGGGTCACCTGTTCCCTGATATGAAAGGGTTCCAGTAACACCTTCGACCACACCAGATGCAATAGCGTCAATAATGGCTTGCCTATACTCATTAGAGTTGTAGGTATAACCGCGTTTCTCGACAGTCTTAAGAGCGGAGCAAAGAATCATTGCTGCGTCATAGCCCAAAGAACAGAAGTTAGTTGGAGCCTCACCGTATTCCTCGGTATAAGCCTTAACAAAATGCTGAACTTTTTCATCTGGGTTTGAAGCAACAAAGGCAGAGCAATAGAAGCATCCTTCAAGGTCAGCCGCAGAAGCATAGTCCTGCTCGCCGCCAATGATGCCTGCCCAACCATCTGCGCCCATAAAAGGCTTTTTGCAGCCAAGTTGGCGAGCCTGCGTCACAATCTTGCCATTATCCTGGTAATAGTTTGGAGCCAAAATGGCATCAGGATCCAGTCCAATAATGCTGGTAAGCTGGGCGTTAAAGTCAACAGCTCCCGTTGGATAGCCCTGCTGGGATACAACCTCAATGCCCAACTCACGAGCTCTCTGGACAAATGCGTTGTTTACGCCAATCTCGTAATCGCCACCAGAGTTAAAGATAGTTCCTACACGCTGATAGCCTTGCTTTTTAGCAAACTCTGCAAGAACAACGCCCTGGAATGGGTCGGTGACAGTAGCGCGGAACATGTTATTGCCGTGAGCAACAACGTCTTCTGCTGTTGCAGATGCCGTTACGCAAGGAATGTTGTCCAGTACCGATTTCTGTGCCAGTGCAATGGTAGGCGTTGAGGTAACGTCACCTAAAATTGCACAGACATTCTCGTCAAGTAACTTGTTATAGACAAGAATAGCTTCGGTTGAATCGCCTTTCTCGTCCTCAGCTATAGGGACAATCTTGCGGCCACCAGCTCCACCATTCTTGTTGAATTCCTTGAGGTACAGCAAAATGCCGCTACGCACCGCAAGTCCATACTGGGCAACGTCGCCGGTATACGGTCCCATCACGCCAACGTAAATGGAGTTAGGGTCTTGGTTCTTTGGCAAACAGCCTGCTAGAGCAAACGACCCCGCAATGGTCCCGGCCACCTCCAAAAAGCGTCGTCGCGTTAGCTTATGTGCCATATTCATCTCCTTTTCTCCATAGCGTTGAATATGTGACACAACACAATATGGCTGCAGCCCTTAAAAAAGAACCACAGCCAAAAAATGTTATCTAACTTGAAATAATTTTAGAGAAACCGGATGTTTCTACGAACTCCAGCCTTTCGCGACGGTTGCGCGGTTGTCTTCTGACTACCCGCAGCTGGCCTACGTGTGCTACTTACGCCTCACGTACCAGGGGAAGCTCACCCGCAAAGTGACGAGGTTTGTAAGAGGCCTTGTCTGCGCTGGTCTTCTCGCCAAGATCAAGCGAAGAAATCTTCTTCATCTTGCTGGTGCCGCCCTCAATGAGGCGAAGGAGCTCGCGCGTTGGTCTCTCGTCAGCCGCCTGAAGCTCAGCTGCCATCTCACGCTCAACCGCGTCAAAGATGTCCTGAACATGCGATGACGTATCGTTTGTAGCCTTGATCAGCGGCATTGCGGTTGATTGTGCAACCACACCAGCGTAGTTTGGCTCGCGAGAAGGACGCATCTGAGCTGCGGTAACCTTGTGAGACGCAGCAGGTTTTGCACCCGACAACTCCACCGAGCTTGCAACTTCAGCCTCAGCAGCGGCCTGACCAATGAGCGGCAGCTGCACTGGATGATACTTGCGCATCTGCTGCTGATCATGGCGAGCTAGATGCTCGTCCATTGCAGCCAGCGCAAGCGTCCAATCATCAGCATGCTCAAGCTCGTCAATCGTACGCTTCTCAGGGAAGACTCCCTGGTCAACGTAAGAGATACGGCTAGAAATATCAGCAGCATGGTTGGTAAAATCTTCAGGAATAGCCTCGGCGCCAATCTCAGCAATACCAAAATCGCGCGTAATGGACTCTTCGCCCACAGCCTTAGTCCACCAAGCAGTACCAACGTCACCAACGGTTCCGTCAGCACGCTCGATAATAGGCAGGCCGTCCATAGGATCTTGTCCTAAGCGCTCAAGAAGTACCGCAGCAGCACCCTTTGCACGTGCAACGGTACGCTCACGCCAGCTCAAAAGCTTGGTGTAGTTCTCTGCAATCTGCGCATAGTCGTTTGTAGAGTGCGCAGGAGCCTTCTTTGCGCGAACGGGAAGAACTCCCTCTGCGGCCGTACTTACAACCTGTGACTTCTTTGCAGGTGGCTCGGCAGGCTGGACAGGCAACTCAGCAGACTGAACACGAATGGAACCAGTCATATCCCACTGAGAAGCCCTCATGTGCTTTGGCTTGTACGCAGCAATCGAGCGCCTTGAAGAGTCCAGTGGAATCACAATGCTCTCTTCTGGCGAGAAGTTCGATGCAGCTGAGACCTGCTTTGAAGATAGAGCCTCATCTGAGCTCTGGAACGTTGCAGCCGACTGGCTCTTTGCTTCTATTTCATCGATTTTCTCGCCACGATTTACCGAGCGAGAGACTACCAAGGCCGCACCAGAAATGATTGCAACCGCAGCAAGTCCCACTCCAATGCCTGTAAAGATTGCACCAAGAGGCGTTTGACGAATTTCATTAGCGGTAAGGGCATACGCAGATGCTGGCTCTGCTACCAGAACCAGTCCACTGAGCAGGCCGGCGACTACTGCCGGATTCCTACCTTCTGTCATACAAACTCCCCCTACAAACGCCAAGAAGATGTATGAAGACACACGCTAAATTTGCATATGCTACTAAACCCAATACGGGCGACGTGAGCAACGGGTGGGCTTCATTTCATCTTTGTGTAATCCGCTGCAACACATAATTGTGCTGTTAGAAATGACTATAGCGTAATTCTGACTAATTCTGTGGATAGTCAGACTGTGCAGCCTTCTTTGCAGATCTAATCAGGAAGTCCTGGTTATTGTCGGTCTGCTTAAGACCACTGATAAGAGCAGTAGTTGCACGCTCAGTGTTATTGAAGCCTGCAAGAATACGGCGAACGCCCCATACCATAGGCTGAAGCTCTGGCTTAATAAGCAGATCCTCATTACGAGTACCAGAAGAAACAGGATCAATAGCTGGGAAGATACGACGATCTGCAAGATCGCGATCAAGCTTAAGCTCCATGTTGCCGGTGCCCTTGAACTCCTCGAAGATAACCTCATCCATCTTGGAGCCTGTATCTACCAGGGCAGACGCAATAATAGTGAGCGAGCCGCCGTTCTCGATATTTCGAGCTGCACCCAAGAACTTCTTTGGTGGATACAGAGCTGCGGAGTCAACACCACCAGAAAGAATACGACCAGAAGCAGGAATAGCCAGGTTGTATGCACGAGCAAGACGTGTGATGGAGTCCAGAATAACCACAACGTCCTGACCCATCTCAACCAGACGCTTTGCTCGCTCAATGACAAGCTCCGAGACAACGGTGTGATTCTCTGCTGGCATATCAAAAGTTGAAGCAACAACGGTGCCCTTAATGGAGCGCTCCATGTCTGTAACTTCCTCAGGGCGCTCGTCTACCAAGAGGCAGAAGAGGTGGACCTCAGGATTGTTAGTGGTAATAGACTGGCAAATGCGCTTCAAAATGGTGGTCTTACCTGCCTTTGGAGGCGAGACAATCAAACCACGCTGACCCTTACCAATAGGAGCCACCAGATCAATTGCACGGCCCGTAATGGAGTCTTTACCGTGCTCCATAGTAAGAGGCTGGTCTGGGAAAATAGGGGTCAGGTCTTTGAAGCGAGGACGGTCCTTAAGACCCTCAACTTCCCCACCGTTGACCTGGGTAACCTTAAGCAGTGGTGGATACTTGCTATTTACGCGAGCAGGTCCCACCATGCCCAAGACGCTATCACCCGGACGCAGACCAAGATTTCTAATAATCTGCTGGTGGACAAAGGCGTCGTCATCGCCTTCCATATAATTACCTGTACGAATCCAGCCGTAGCCTTCATTGCTAATCTGAAGAATACCCTCAACAGTCTTAAAGCCCTCAGCAGCTGCAGATGCAGCGTATACAAGCTCAATCAAATCAGACTTATGAACGCCTGCGTACTCAATGCCCAGCTCAGTTGCTTTAGCACGAAGCTCAGAAAGCTTCATCTCTTGCAGAGCCTCTTTGGAAAGCGATGGCTCGCTTGCCTGGCCCTGCTTGCGATTCTTATTGCGCTGGTTGTTC
>JAHACE010000295.1 GCA_018376005.1 Atopobium sp.
AGCTGTCCCCTTCCTCAACATGACACGTCAGTTCTCCGCTCAGATCAACCAGATTTCTAGTCAGATTAACTCTGTTGTTATGGGTATCGCTGGTGCTAACCGAGTTTTTGAGCTACTTGATGAACCAGCAGAGACTGAAGAAGGCTACGTTACTTTAGTCAACGCAGAAACCATTGACGGTAAAGTTCAGGAAGCTGAGTACCGCACCGGTTATTGGGCTTGGAAGTATCCACACAGTGACGGCACGGTTACTTACACCCCTGTTAAGGGAGACGTTCGCCTCTTTGATGTTGACTTTGGCTACGAGCCTGGCCATACCGTACTGCATGATATTTCTCTGTACGCAAAGCCTGGTCAGAAGGTTGCTTTTGTTGGTGCAACAGGAGCTGGTAAAACAACCATTACTAACCTGCTCAACCGCTTCTATGACATTGAAGACGGCAAGATTCGCTACGACGGCATCAACATTAACAAGATTAGGAAGAGCGCTCTTCGTCGTGCTCTCGGTATTGTTCTGCAAGACGTCAACCTCTTTACGGGTACCGTCTTGGATAACATCCGCTACGGCCGTCTTGATGCTACTGATGAGGACTGCGTGAAGGCCGCAAAACTTGCTGGTGCCGATGACTTTATCAGACGTCTTCCAGATGGTTACCACACCATGCTTAAGGACAACGGCAGCGCCCTCTCCCAAGGACAGCGCCAGCTCATCTCCATTGCTCGCGCAGCAGTCGCAGATCCACCCGTCATGATTCTGGACGAAGCTACCTCCAGCATTGACACACGTACTGAAGCAATTGTCCAGCGTGGTATGGACGCTCTGATGTATGACCGCACCACCTTTGTTATTGCTCACCGTCTCTCTACGGTTAGAAACGCAGATGTCATTGTCGTTCTTGACCACGGTCGCATTATTGAGCGCGGTACGCACGACGAACTTCTCGCCAAGCGAGGAACGTACTACCAGCTCTACACAGGAGCCTTTGAGCTTGAGTAACGTCTGACACGTAAAACGCAAAACGCCTTGTCATCTTAGCGGCAAGGCGTTTTTTGTGCGTATGTAAAGGCTTCTTAGGCGAGAAGAACGTGATGTAGATCTTCTACCGTATCTACAATTGCAACCGCTCCCGCATCAATAAGCTCCTGTTTATTGGTAGTTTTTCCATACAAAACGCCAATGCACGGAATCTTATTTGGGAATGCTGC
>JAHACE010000296.1 GCA_018376005.1 Atopobium sp.
GCGGCAAGTTAGGTAGTATGAACGAACGTAATCGTCGTGAGCGAGAATCTACAGCTCACGAGCTTAATCGCATGAACGAGCCAGAGTGGACAGAGGAAGCTTCTGATAAAGAACTTTCGTCTTCGCCGCTCCCTCGTGCAACCCAGATGGAACTTCTCGCCCCAGCGGGAGGTCCTGCTCCATTTACCGCAGCTCTTGCTGGTGGTGCAGATGCTATTTACTGCGGCTTGGGCAACAACTTCAACGCCCGCCGCGGTGCGGACAACTTTGACGACGAGTCGTTTGCGCGTGCGTGCAGACAGGCTCATCTAGCTGGCGCTCGCGTATACGTCACCGTGAACGTTGTTGTTAAGTGGGACGAAATGCAGCGTGTTTTGCGCTTGATTCGTCGCGCGTGGATTCTTGGTGCAGATGCTTTTATCATCCAGGACTGGGGCCTTATGGCTCAGGTAAGAAAGACCTGGCCAGAGATTGAATGCCACGTATCAACGCAGGCAAACATCCACGATACGCGCGGTGTTGCTGCTTGTAAAAAGCTTGGCGTGGGCC
Organism: Atopobium sp.; assembly: GCA_018376005.1. Lineage (GTDB taxonomy): Bacteria > Actinomycetota > Coriobacteriia > Coriobacteriales > Atopobiaceae > Lancefieldella. The sequence continues at coordinate 550 of JAHACE010000296.1, forward strand.
GCGTTACCTTGTCCAGAGAGCTTACGAAAGAAGAAATTTCTACCATTTCTAAGCTTGGTGTTGAGCTGGAATGTTTTGGTCACGGTGCCCTGTGCTTTTGCTATTCGGGCATCTGCCACATGTCATCTATGCGTGGAGACCGCTCTGCTAACCGCGGAGCTTGCGCGCAGCCGTGCCGTCTGCCCTATGAGCTGCTCAACTCTAAGCATGAAGTTGTCTCGATGGGTGGCATTGATAGACTGCTCTGCCCTAAGGATTACTGCACTATTGATGACGTGCCCGACATGATTGAGGCGGGTGTAGGCTCGCTTAAGATTGAGGGCCGCATGAAGGCACCTGAGTACGTGTACTCGGTGGTGTCTTCGTATCGTCAAGCAATTGATGCTGCCGAGAAGGGCGTGGATAACCAGGCCGATGTAGCTCGCCGCCACCGCTTGCTTAAACGCTCGTTTAACCGTGGTCTGACCAACGCGTACCTGCATGGCACCGCTGGCAACGAGATGATGAGCTACGAGCGCTCCAACAACCGCGGTGAGATTGTTGGTGAGGTCACCGGAGGACGCCCACTTGAGGATGCTCTTGAGCGCAAGAGTGGTCTGAATGGTGGCCGTGTTAAGCTGCGCCGCTACAAGCAGGCAGATGTTGATCTTATTGCA
>JAHACE010000297.1 GCA_018376005.1 Atopobium sp.
GTTAATTGCACGTCGCGTGCGCGATCTTAACGTCTACTCCGAGATTGTTCCTTGTGATATTTCTGCAGATGAGCTTCGTGAGCTCAATCCATCTGCGCTCATTTTGTCCGGCGGCCCTGCTTCTGTTTACGCGGAGGATGCGCCAAAGATTGACCCAGAGATTCTGGAGCTTGGCCTTCCTGTCTTTGGTTTCTGCTATGGACAGCAGATTATGGCGGTTACCCTGGGCGGCACTGTTGGACACACCGAGAAGGGCGAGTATGGCCCAGCTCATCTGACCCGCGCGGGGGAGAGCCGCATCTTTGACGGCACCGCTGAGCAGCAGACCGTTTGGATGAGCCACCGTGACGCTGTGTCTGAGGTCCCAGAGGGCTTTACCGTTACCGCTTCTACTGACGTTTGCCCAATCGCAGCTATGGAAAACGCTGCTAAGAACCTGTATTCCACTCAGTTCCACCCAGAAGTCAACCACACCGAGTTCGGTTCTCAGATGCTTTCTAACTTCCTGTTCAATATCTGTGGCTTTGAGAAGACATGGACCATGGACAACATCATTGAGCAGAAGGTAGAGGAGATTCGCCAGAAGGTCGGTAACGGTCGCGTTATTTTGGCACTTTCCGGCGGCGTTGACTCTTCCGTTGTTGCTGCTCTTGTCCACCGCGCTATCGGCGATCAGCTTACCTGCGTGTTTGTTAACCACGGTATGCTCCGTAAGGGCGAGCCAGAGATGGTTGAGCAGGTCTTCCGCAAGCAGTTCAACGTACCTCTGATTCACGTTCACGCAGAGGAACGCTATGCAGAGCTGCTAGCTGGCGTTACCGAGCCAGAGATGAAGCGCCGCCTGATTGGTACCGAGTTCTGGAAAGTCTTCTTTGACGAGGCTCAGAAGCTGGATGGCGTTCAGTTCCTGGCACAGGGCACCATCTACCCTGACATTATTGAGTCGGGCGCTCGTAAGACCGGCGGCAAGGCTGCAACCATCAAGAGCCACCATAACCTGATTCCATTCCCAGAAGGCGTTCACTTTGACCTGATTGAGCCTCTTGATCACTTCTTCAAGGATGAGGTCCGTGCACTGGGTGTTTCTCTTGGCCTGCCAGAGAATCTTGTCTACAGGCAACCATTCCCAGGTCCTGGCCTTGCTATCCGCATCATTGGCGACGTTACCCCAGAAAAGCTTGAGATTCTCCGCAACGCCGACGCT
>JAHACE010000298.1 GCA_018376005.1 Atopobium sp.
AGAGGTCAAGGTTTTGTTTTCAGAGGTCGGTTCAACCTTCTTACTGAATTATTGCAGCTCAAACGGTCCTTACGAGATTACCTTTAAGGATAACGACGGCCATAATCTCGTTAGCATTGACACTGATCTCAAGTATCGTGGTTTTGGCCATAACATTCTTGATACCAAGGTTATCATCCTTGCTTTAGCAGCTAACAAGCTTACTACTGAGTTTCCTAATAACCTTGATACGTTAAACACTAAGCTCGGGTTCAGCCTCAAAGAGAAAAAGATCACAATCGCAAACGGCGTGATTTCCGGCGCAAAGCATCAGGTCAAGCTTTCCGACATCCGTCGAGTTCAGTGTGTTGCTGGTGGCGCACTCAACAATCTCTTTGTCTTCACTAAAGAAAAAGGTGGCTTCTTTGATAGGGCAGACATCGTAGTTCCTGTCAACGAGCTCACAGTTCCTATTCTTGAGGCCGCAATGAGAAGAAATACTGGTCACGGTATCGATTTCAGTAGAGGCAATGGATTCGACCAGCCAAACAGCAACTTCATTATTATTCGTTATTTGGACTCTAGCTTCTTCGAGACCGCCCCTGGCGTCTTCAAAGAGGATTGGCAGAAGGACGCTTACGAGTTTGTTAAGTCCTTTGGCTATGACCTACAAACCATGCTAGGGGAGTAACTCCTGGCGAGAAAAACGTCTTATCCAAGAAAAACAGCCGCCCTCTTGTGAAGGCGGCTGTTTCCTTGTGGGCGAGAAGATCGCTCTAGCAGTTAGGTCTTACTTCTGCTTGCGAGCCCTTAGTGCAAAGCCGAGAGCGGTGATGCCAGAAGCAACCATGCCAACAGAAGCAATTACAAGCTCAGCGACATCGCCGGTGTCTGGCAGAACGCGCTTCTTCTTGGTCTTAGAAGGCTTGTGTGGATCAGGGCTAGGAGTTGGCTCAGGATCTGGTGTTGGCTGAGGCTCAGGCTCTGGATAGTCGTTTGTGAATACCAGAGGAGGCGTGCTTCTGCACTCGCACTGATCAATCTCTGTTACGGTTCCATCTTCAGCGGTCTTAGTAATGTGGTAGGTGAAATCAAGCTCACCATCATCATTCTTAAAGACGGTGTAGGTGAGGGTGTAGACGGACTTGTCGTAAGTAACCCTCTGGTTAGTGCCGGTAACCTCTTTGATGGTGTAAACATAGGTGCCAGG
>JAHACE010000299.1 GCA_018376005.1 Atopobium sp.
AATTTCCGCTGAGCGCGGCCTTACCACGCTGGTTTCAAACGAGATGCGCGTGAACTCGCTGATGCTTAAGCACTCTGAGCAGCACATTGTCTTGGCCGACGCAAGCAAGCTGGGCGTCAACTCCAGCTTCCAATATGGATTGCCTGCTGATATCGACGTGCTTATGACGGACGAATCCGCATCGATTTCGCAGGTAGCAGCCCTCGAAGCCGCTGGCGTTCGTAAGGTTGTTCGCGTGGGCCTGTAGAACTGCTACGGCTACGTGCGTTTGACGACGAGATTCAGCTTCAATCGAATGCTTCCACTGCTGTAGTCCATCGGTTCTCTCGCCCAGCATAGAAGACATCAAAATTTTAACTACCATGATACGAAAATATTCACCCTCATGAATATTCATGAAGGTGAATTCATCTGTATGCATAAATTTTTTAGAGGCCTATTTTTGGCGTTTTGAAAACACAGCAAAGTCACTTATTCTGCAAAATTGACCCTCGAAAGTCCTATTTTTCTCAGAATATCGTCATTTGCTGTGTTTTTTAGGGCTGTAAGTTATGTTTTTGGCTCTGTATATACAGATTATCTGACATAGGTGTGTTCGGGCTTCTAAAAACGTGCAGATTATCTGACTTAGGTGTGTTCTGACAGCCTCAAGGCTATCCAAACAAAAAGCCCCACCAACTGGCGGGGCTTTGAAGTGCAGTTTTGTCGCCGGTCGCGATTTCGCGCTCGTCGCGCTCATCGCGCATCGTCGCACCTCGCGCTCGTCGTGCTCGGCGCACATCGTCGCGTGCATCGCGCTCGTCGCGCAGCGCGGACCAGAGAGCTTACTCCTCCTCGAGAGCAGCAGCAATCTCGTCGGTGATGTTCATGGTGCTGTAGACGTTCTGAACGTCATCGAGCTCGTCGAGCTTATCGATAAGACGCTGAACCTTCTTTGCATCAGAAACTGAGACGTCAGTTGGGGTGGTTGGAACCATAGTAAGCTCGGAACCCTTGACCTCAATGCCCTGAGCCTCGAGGCCCTTCTGGACATCCTGCATCTTGTCGTATGCAGTCCAAACAATCCACTGATCGCCAGCGTCCTCGTAATCGTTTCCGCCAGCCTCGGCAACTGCCATCATGAACTCGTCCTCGTCGACAGCGTTCTCGCGGTCAGCAACCTTCTTCTCCTCGGAGACA
>JAHACE010000300.1 GCA_018376005.1 Atopobium sp.
CATTCACTTTGTCACCTCAGTGAGGCGTGCACCAGCATTTGCCGAGAAGGGCGAGCCAGCCCAAGAGCACTGGATTGAGCTTGAGATGAAGCTCATGGCTGACGTGGCCTTGGTGGGCATGCCTTCTGTTGGTAAGAGCTCTCTTATTGCACGTATCAGTGCTGCTCGTCCAAAGATTGCTGACTATCCTTTTACCACCCTTGTTCCAAACTTGGGCGTTGTTCGCGCACAGAACGGTCAGTCGTTTGTCTGCGCAGACGTTCCCGGTCTTATCGAGGGTGCCTCTGAAGGTAAGGGTCTTGGTCATCAGTTCCTTCGTCACATTGAGCGCACAGCGCTTATTGTCCACATGGTTGACGTTACTGGTGGCTATGAAGGTAGAGATCCTGTAGAGGACTACCACGCTATTAACGAGGAGCTCAAGGCTTACGCTTCAAAGCTGGCTGATCGCCCTCAGATTGTGGTTGCAAACAAATGCGATATGCCTGGTACAGAAGATGCCATCGAGGCGCTCAGAAAAGCTGCAGAGGCAGACGGTAGAACTTTCTTTGCTATCTCTACCGTAACTGGTTTAAATCTTGATGACTTTGTTACTACCTGTGCTGCAGAAGTGGCAGAGCTCCGCAAAGAAATTGCCATTACTACGCCAACGGTTGACCGCAGTGAGGCTTGGGAGAACCAGCGACTTCGTCGTGATAACAAACTTCGCATTGAGCGAGAAGAGCGTCATGCATGGCGTGTCTCTGGCGGCCAAATTGAGCGTATGGTTATTCAGACCGATTGGGACAATGATGAGGCTGTGGCATATCTACAACGTCGTCTTGATCGTATGGGTCTTGAAGTACAGCTGGCAAAGGCTGGTGCAGTTGACGGCGATGAGATTCGCATTCTTGAGCTCACCTTTACCTATGAGGATCCAAATAAACCAAATACAGATGGTATAGAGATTCCTGATGAGGACGCCTCAGACCAGCAATTCGAAGATGTTGAGTTTGAAGAGGCTCCATCTGATCCGTCTCATGTGGCTGAGACTTCTTCAGAAACTGAGTAGAGTATGGCAGCTGACGTCTTAAATAACATGCACCCTGGCCTGCCTCGTTTGGGACAGGATAAAAACCGCACCTATCGTCTGGGAATCATGGGTGGAACCTTTGACCCCATT
>JAHACE010000301.1 GCA_018376005.1 Atopobium sp.
AACAAGCGTTGGGGCGAGGCTTCCAAGGCCGCTCAGGGCAATGACGAGGCCTACGACCAGGCACTTGCTGATGCATTCTATGCGCTCAAGACCATCACGTTGCTTATGCACCCTGCAGTTCCAGAAGGTTGCGAGCGCATTGCGGAGGCTCTCAACTTCCCACATGAGGAGTTCTTCTCTTGGGAGAACGCCTTTATGGGTCCAAAAGAGCTTGCGGCAAAGCTTGGCCAGAGCGCAGAGGAGCACCAGCTTGAAGAGCTCCCTCCTCGCTTTGACTTCTTCAAAGCACATCCCAGCCAGAAGAACTAAAACACGCAGCTAGGAGCACACGTGGTCGAGTTTCCACCCGTCTACCGCCCAAAACCTTATAGCAAGCCAACAGCACACCTGAAGAGTCATCTTCAGGTGTTGCTTGATGACGGCGCAGAGATTGCAACGTTTGTCTATGCTCCTGCTGCTCCAGCTGACGAGAAACTCTGTGAAGACCTTGCTTCAACTGCGGCTTATTTAACATCTGTTCCCAATGATACCTTTGCTACACCCATTGTGTTTCTCCACGGAAACGGTGAAGAACACGGAATTTTTGGCACCATCATTGACGAAGTATGCAGCCGCGGCTACATCGCAATTGGTATTGATTCAAGAGATCAGGGTTTAAGCACCCGAGGAACTGCCGCCTTTACCTACGAGCAGATGGCAGAAGATGTGTATGCTGTCCTGAGGCAGCTTGGTATTTCATCTGCTCATATTGTGGGCTTTTCTGACGGAGCTATTCTTGGTCTTCTTCTGGCGCGTGACTATCCAGACGTAGTTGCCTCCCTCGTATCTATCGGAGCAAATCTTGAGCCTGACACGTTAGGTGATATGACCTGGCTATATGAAAGTATTGAGGGCAATAAACGTTGGGCAGCTCAAGGTTGGGAAGGCGCTGTTCTAGAAGATGGCTATCCCGTTCCCTCGCCTGCTGAGGCGGCTCGTATTGCAGAGCATCTGGAGCTCATGGTAGATAATCCACATATTAATCCCGCAACTCTTGGACATATTTCTGTTCCTGTTGTTGTTATGGCAGGTGAATACGATGAGATTTATCCAGAGGAAACTCGCCGTATTGCTGAGGCAATCCCTACCGCTCGACTTCTCTTCATTCCAGGATGTCCTCACCTTTAGGATTTTTGCAAGAGCAATCGCTTACTTTACCTGCAAATTTGACGGAATTTGAAAAACTTCGGTACTTAATTGTTAAGTACCTTGCTATCTCAGAATTTTTGAGTAAAATACCTAGCAAGAATTATTTCTGTTACGGGAGGTACTCATGCATCAAGCATCAACCTCACCTACTCAAGAGATGCGCATCATTCGCAATCTTGGCCACCTAGGCCATTATCTTTACATCACGCGTGGATGTCGTGGTGGTCAGCAGTTTATTTTGACCACATTATATCGTGATGGAGAAATGACCCAAAAAGATCTTCTCGCCAAAACTAAGAATGCATCTGCATCACTTTCAGAAATGGTGAGCAAACTTGAAACAAAAGGTCTTGTCGAACGTGCTCGTGTAGACAAAGATCGCAGGCAGACACTTCTTTCTTTGACAAAAGAAGGTCAAAAACAAGCAAAAGAAGCTCAAGAGGCCATAGAGTCATTTGAAGCGCGCGCATTGTCTGTTCTTTCTGATGAAGAAAAAGTTACATTCTGCGCATATCTAGATCGTTTAGTTGAACATTGGGACACAATT
>JAHACE010000302.1 GCA_018376005.1 Atopobium sp.
CGCCTTACCGCCTACGGCCCCCATGACCACATAGCGGCCATAACCAGGGAATTCCTTGGACGTTGACGAGAAAAGCTTCTGGTAGGAAAGCTTGTTGTGGGCGTAGTCGACCAAGCCCGTAACTTTGTTGTCGGGCGAGCTCAAGAGCTCCATGCGGCCTGGCACCTTAACGTTCATCAGCGGAAGCACGGCGTCCTTCTCGCGAATGCCCAGGTAGTCGGCAACGGTGATTGCCGCAAGAGCGTTCTCCACGTTGAAGAGACCGGACATGGGCAGCGCAGCGGTGCCGGTCCAGGTTGAGGTGTGCACGGTAAACGTGACCATGCCCTGGTGAGGGGTGATTTCGTCCGCCCAAACGGTTGCGTCGGAATCGGTTGTGGAGAAGGTCAGGACCTTCTCGCACCTCTGCGCATGCTCCATGACCTGGTCAAACATCATGGTGTTCTTGTTGATGACGGCCACGTGAGCAAGGTCAAAAATCTTCAGTTTGCTCTCAAAGTAATCTTCAAAAGTAGGGTGTTCAACAGGGGAAATATGATCGGTTCCGATGTTTAGGAACACGGCGACGCTCAGGTTGAGGCCAACCGTGCGGTCGTACTTGAGTCCCTGGCTGGAAATCTCCATGTCAACGTAGGGGAGGCCGGCCTCCGCGGCGTGCTTAAGGTGGCGCCACAGCTCAGGAGCCTCGGGCGTGGTGTTGTGCGCGGGCTGCGTGTCCTTGCCGTCAAACACCTCGATGCCGCCAATCACGCCGCACTTGGAGTACGGCTCGTCGCCGTCAAGGATGGCGCGCAGCATATACGAGCAGGTAGACTTGCCCTTAGTGCCCGTAATGCCAATGGTGGTGAGCTTCTTGTCGGGATGTCCCGCAACGCCTGCGGCCGCGTAGGCCATGGCGAGGCGCACGTCATCTACGCAAATAGCGGCTACGTTTGGCGCTACTGCCTGCAACTCCTCCGCGAGCGACTGCTGGCAGAGGTACGCAGCAGCCCCAGCTTCCACCGCGCTTGTCAGATACGCTGGCGAGAAGTGCGCGCCCTTGCAGACAAACAGCGAGCCAGGGGTGACCTCACGAGAATCGCTTGCAACATCGGTAAGCTGTGCGTTTTGATCCACCGCGTCAAGATGCGCGGTAGTGTACTCGATGTTCTTGCTGGTA
>JAHACE010000303.1 GCA_018376005.1 Atopobium sp.
GCTTGATTTGCTGCGTACGCTACGAGCGGAGCACTCAGAGACTAAGGTGCTGATTCTTTCTGCGCGTTCATCGGTGTCTGATCGCATTGTTGGATTAGACGCGGGCGCTGATGACTACCTTATAAAACCCTTTGCGTTTGGTGAGCTCGAAGCCCGTATGAGGACGCTCTTGCGCCGCGAATATACGCATGGAGAAGTGTCTTTGACGTTGGGAGAACTTCGGTTTGACACTACGGCTCGACAAGTTTTTGTTGGAGACGATCAGGTTAATTTCACCAAGAAAGAACTTGCAATTCTAGAGTATCTGATGCGACATGCTGGAGCGGTTGTGAGCAGTGAAGAGCTCATGACTCATGCGTGGGATAGCAACGTGGACTTATTCAGCAATTCTGTGCGTGTTCACATATTTTCAGTACGAAAAAAGTTACGAGAAGCTCTTGGATATGACCCAATTTCCAACAAAGTAGGAGAGGGTTATTGCTTTAAGAGGGACGGCGATGACTAAGATAAGTGAAATAATCCCAAAGCCAATGCGCTCGATACGTACCCAGCTCACCCTTCTTATGGTTGGTTTATTAGTGTGTTGTTGCGTAGTTTTGACCTGGCTTGTGTATCGTTCGACTTCTGAGCTGCTGGAACTAGCTGCAGCTAACGCCATCAACCAGGGAGCTCTTTCTATTGTTTTGGATGTAGATGCTATCGAATGTTCTATCTTGTTTGACGCGCTAGGCATCTTGTTCTTTGTGATTGTTGCAGGAAGCTGTGCCGCTTATTTTTTAGCAGGTCACTATACCAAGCCAGTTCAACAACTCTCTGCTCACATGAAAGAAATTAGCCCAAATACATTGTCTGATTCCATTGAAATTGAGGGCGGTGGAGAAGAGATCCAAGAGCTGGTTAAGTCATTTAATCAGATGACTGAGCAACTAGATGAAGCATTTGCAATGCAGAGGCGTTTCTCGGCTAGCGCAGCTCACGAGCTCAGAACGCCAATTACCGTTCTGAGAACCAAGCTGGATGTTTTTAAGAAAAAGAAACGCGAACAGCATGAATATGACGAGCTTGTAACTACGATGGAGACATACATTGACCGCCTATCTTCCATCATCACTGACCTTTTGGAATTTGCGGAGACATCTGAGCTAGG
>JAHACE010000304.1 GCA_018376005.1 Atopobium sp.
GAGAGGTTAATCTGACTTGGAACCTTGGATATGAGAACTGTTCCTAGTGCAAAAAACGTTGTAAATACAATGCCGATAGCAGTATCGGGGCGCACAATTTGGCTCTTTTTGACTTGTCCGACCAACACCACGGTAATGAGAGCAAACACAAGTGCTCCTACCAGATAGGGAAGTCCCAGCAGGTGAGCAATGACCACGCCTGGGAGAATAGAATGCGAGATAGCGTCGCCCATAAGCGACCATCCCATGTGTGTGATCCAGCAGCTCAAAAGCCCGCAGACTATGGCGGTTGCAATTCCGGTGATGAGAGCTCGCTGCATGAATGCGTATTGGAGAATGTCTACCTCAGGCATGGAGCACCTCCTCAATGTGGGTATCTTCGGAAATACCAAGGTTCTGCAGAAGGGCATCTCCAGAAAGAATTTCTTTTGAAGAGCCCTGTGCGGTAATGGTTTTATTGATGACCAGGCAGAGCGGGAATTTTTGCTGGGCCAAATTGATGTCGTGAATTGAAACGAGCAATGTTTTGCCTTCTTTACTGAGGTTATTGAGCTGTTCGGTGATAATGGCCTCAGAGCGAGCATCTACTCCCGCAAACGGTTCGTCGAGAAATACCAGCTCAGCAGCTTGTGCTATTCCACGAGCCACAAAAACACGCTTTCTTTGTCCGCCCGAGAGTTGGGCAAGTGGACGATCTGCAAGGTCGGCCAGGTTAACGCGTTCAAGCGCCTGGGCAACCAGCTCTTTGTCCTGAGCGGAAGGTATGCGCATCCAACCCTGATGAACATATCTTCCCTGCATAACAACGTCTTTTACGAGCAGCGGAAACGTCGCGTCAATTGCCTCCGTTTGAGGAACGTAGGCTACTTTGCCCTGCTTGCGCGCCTGTGAAAGAGGTTGCTGACCCCAAGTAAGTGAACCCTCCCATGCGATGGTGTCCATCAGTGCTTTGAAGAGCGTAGATTTTCCGGCGCCATTGACGCCTACAAGTGCGCAAAGATCTCCTGTTGAGAGCGAGAAATTCACGTCATAAATGACGGGTTTCTCGCGGTCTTTTTTCTCGTACCAGGCGCAAAGTTGCGAAACACAAAGATTCATCGAACAATTACCTTCCCATGAGACCAGATACGATTGCGTCTGC
>JAHACE010000305.1 GCA_018376005.1 Atopobium sp.
ATACCTGCGTAAAATGGTATCTTCCTTTTATACGAAAAAAGGGGATTCCATGCGTTGTCCAAAATGCGGTCACGAAGAGTCAAAGGTTATTGATTCTCGTTCATCTGAGAATAACGATGCTATTAGAAGGCGTCGCGAGTGCATGTCCTGTAAGTTTCGTTTTACAACCTATGAGCGCTTAGAAGAGATTCCTATCACCGTTGTTAAGAAAGACGGTCACAAGGAGCCTTTTGATAGACAGAAGCTTATGAGAGGTCTTGTTGCTGCAACAGTAAAGAGAGATATCTCTGTTGCTTCTCTTGATCATTTTATTGATGGTATTGAGTCTCAGATTAGAGATAAGGGTCAATACGAGATTAAATCTGAAGACCTTGGAAGCATTGTGCTTAAAAACCTAGTTATGCTCGATAAAGTTGCATACATTAGGTTTGCTTCTGTCTATAGAGACTTCAAAGATGTTGATGAATTTAGCGCAGAATTAAGGAGCCTGAATTAATGAGCAATTTTGACATCCAGCTACCTATTAAACGCCTTGATCCTACTGTTGAACTACCTTCGTACGCCTATACAGGAGACGCTGGATTAGATCTTAGAAGTGCTGAAGATGTTGATCTTGCTCCTTTTGAGCGCAAACTTATTTCCACCGGTTTAGCTATCGCAATTCCTGATGGATATGCAGGATTTGTTCAGCCTAGAAGCGGTCTCGCACTTAAAAAGGGCCTTTCTATGGCAAATACTCCTGGCCTCATTGATGCTCATTATCGCGGTGAGCTTAAGGTTTGTGCCATTAACCTTGATAGCAAAGAAACTATTCACATTGAGCGTGGTGAGCGTATCGCGCAGCTTGTGATTCAACAGGTCCCTGTTGTAGAGCTTATTGAAGTTGATGAGCTTGATCAGACTGATCGCGGTACAGGCGGTTTTGGTTCAAGCGGCGTTCAATAATTTTTTTATTTTGGTGATAAGCGCTTCAGCGCTTGCATAAAGGAAAAGCCTCTTTAGGAAGGAAGAGCTTAATGGAGAAGTTCTTTAAGGTAGCTGAGCGTCGCAATGGCATACATTATTGCAGTAAACCCAGCTCTTCTCGCTGCTGCAGGAGTTCCAGTTTCGGCAGCTATTACTGCTACCTGTCTTGGTGGCGGCATTATGACCATTTTGATGGGTCTGTTCTCTAACCGTCCACTTGCTTGCGCATCTGGTATGGGTGTAAACGCTGTTGTAGCTTTCTCTCTCACTCCAATTACTGGTGGAGATTGGCATGCATCAATGGCAGTTATCTTCATTGAAGGAATTGCTATTCTTCTTTTAGTTCTCTGCGGCCTTCGTGAAGCAATCATGGATGCAATCCCTGTAAACCTACGCCACGCAATCTCTGTTGGCCTAGGTCTTTTTATTGCCATGATTGGTCTCAAGAATAGCGGTATTATCGTTGCTAATGAATCCACCCTTGTTGCTCTTGGCGATATTTTCTCTCCAACCTTTATCGTTGGTGTAATTTCCATTGTTGCAACAGTTGTTCTTTACTCTGCTCGTGTTAAGGGTTCCCTGCTTATCGGCATTATCCTTGCCGTACTTGCTGGTATTCCTCTTGGTGTTACCGCAAGCCCTACTGGCATTGTTTCTGGTCTTGATTTCTCCACCTTTGGCGCACCATTCTTGACCGATAGTGCTGGTGTTATGGGTATTGTTAAGGCTCTGACAACGCCAGTTCTTCTCGTCTTTGCATTCTCTTTGATGATGTCTGACTTCTTTGACACCATGGGTTCTGCTATGGCCATTGCTAAGCAGGGAGACTTCCTCACTGAGGACGGCAACGTTAAGGACATCAAGCAGATCCTCATTGTTGACTCTGCTGCTGCAGCTGCAGGTGGTTTCTTTGGTGCTTCTTCCATTACCACATTCATCGAGTCCGCATCCGGCGCTGCTGACGGCGGTCGTACTGGTCTTTCTTCTATTTTCACCGGTCTGCTCTTTATTGCAGCAGCATTCATTGCACCTCTCATTTCTATCGTCAGCTCTGCAGC
>JAHACE010000306.1 GCA_018376005.1 Atopobium sp.
CTCTTACTCTCAACGACGCGCTTGTGCTTTCTTACTCCAAGGGCACTTTTACCCTGAAATTCATTGACGAGGACACCGCTGCAGGCAGAACTCAACGCTCTATTAGGCTAAAGGAGCTTTTTGACCTGCGAGTTATTGTTGATGGGTCTACCGTGGAGATTTATCTGAATGATGGACGTGCGGTTTTCTCGACACGCTGGTTCCCTGCATCTGAGCGACTAACCTTGAGCAGCACTTTTGTTGCTGCCAACTCACGGACATACAGCCTAATCGCGTAGTTCAGTGTACTTGCTTGGCATAGTCTGGCACCGACACCAAAGGAATACTGTTTGTAGGCACGGATTGAGGCCATTATGCACGAAATTGCATTTTTCATGCGTTTTATACGCAAAATTTTCACATGACTCGGAAAATTCCCGTTTTTAGAACCTCAGGCGGTAAAAAATGCGTTTAGTTGGGGATGAAGAAATTTAGTTCAACTTTTTATACTGATGTTTACCCAGGATAAGCGAAAAAGTTTTAACTATTTCTTTTACTAATAACGCCAAAACTGCTCATTTTTAAAATGAATACACCAACTAAACGCATTTTTTACCTTTTTGGGACCAAATTCGCCAAAAATGAGCCCCAAACCAAAGTTTGGGGCTCATTAACGTGCAATCTCAGTGGTCGTTGCAAGCAAGCGAACCTTCATGGCTGCTCGCGCATGGTCGTTCACGCTGGTCGCGCGCTCACGGTAGTTCGCGCTACTCTGAAAGATACTTGGAGAACGCAGCGACCATGCCTTCTGCGGTGGTCTGGCCAAAGACGTCGGCAGACTTTGCCTCGTCCATGAAGATGCCCATCAGGCTCTGGAGCATCTCTACCTGGCCGCCGTCACGCATAATACCCAGGTTAATGACAAGTTTTGCTGGAACAGTGTCGCCGTCGCCGCCCATTGGCTCAAAGTTGATTGTGCTGGATGGCTTCACGATTGCAATGTAAGGCTTCTCAAGGTTGACGGGATCGGTGTGTGGAATTGCGATCTCACCTGCAGGAAAAGCGAGTCCGGTTGGATAGTTCTTCTCGCGAGTTGAAATAGCGTCTTTCCAGGTGTTCTTAATGTAGCCGAGGTTGCTCAGG
>JAHACE010000307.1 GCA_018376005.1 Atopobium sp.
GACAGCAATGTGAACAGTTGCGGTGTCATCGCGCTGCATAACAGGGGTAGTTGCGCCTGGATTAGCGGAGTCGTACGTGTAATCAGTTACGGTTCCAGAAATACCGTCCTTTACAGAAAGGGTAGATGCAGCGGCAATAGCAGATGCCTGTGCAATGTTGATACCAGGGCCCTCGGAGAGTGAAACCATGTCCTCGCCAGAGTTAACGCTGTTACCAAACAGGCTGGTGTACTGGGAAGTGTTCCAGTTGCTGCGGTCCCAGTGCTCGGACTTAATCTGAGCACCAATTTCCTTGAAGTCTTTGGTGGTAATGCCAACAAAGTCGTTGATGTGATAGATGCCCTTGCCTGCAAGATCGGTGGTGTGGACATCCATACTCAGAGTCATGTTCTTGCTGGTAAAGTCTGGCTGATACTGACCACGAGTCTCGTCGCCAACATCAATGGTGTACTTCCAAACCTTAACAGCTACGCCGTCCTTATCGTACGTTCCTACAAACTCAGGAGCGCTGAGTGTGCCGTTAGAAACGGTAAGGTTGCTGTAGGTAAAGCCCTCAGGCATGATGACGTAGAGCACTGGCTCCTGAAGAGGATTCCAGTCCCAGTTAGCGTCGTCGATGCGACCAGAAATCTTGAAGGTCTCGCCGCCATTAATCTGGGTCTTATCGATACTACCAACGCCGTTAAGAACCTTAGGTGCGCCGGACTTAGCGGTCAGCGTAACGCCTGCGTCAGGAGTGGTACCGGTGTTGTAGAGCTTGACATTAGTGACAACGTCAGCGTTAGTACCCTTCTTCCAAGAGCCGTAAATGCCGTTGGAGATGTAGCTCCAACCGTAGTACTCGTCAGTAACAAACTTGTTGTTTGGGTTATATGTGTCGAGAAGATCGCTCACTTTCCTAATGCCATCGTATCCGCCAAGAATTGGACCAAGGTCAACCTTGATGGAAGTGATTGAGGTATTGATATCAAGGCCAAGGGCTGTGTTGGTGATAAGTGCTGAGACACCAGATTTACGCAAGATGCTTGGATCGGCAGTTCCGCTCGTACCGTCAGACGCGGTCCAGTGGATTGGACCATAGGTCATACCTTCCATATAAGGGATGGTGACGCCGCGGATG
>JAHACE010000308.1 GCA_018376005.1 Atopobium sp.
TACTGCCTTTCTCCTCACCTCTACATCGTGCTTTACCCTACAATCCATACGCATAAAAAGCCTCCCATTTCTTATGTCCAAGAAATGGGAGGCAGTTCACGGTCAGGCGCTTTAGTGATGCAATATATGTGCTCTTATGTGGCAAAGCCACAAGCTGTTGCTTTACTTGCGAACCTTACGAGAAGCAGCAACAAAACCAAGGCCGCTTACTGCAAGAACAGAAGCTGGAACTACAACATCTGCAATACCAGTTGCAGGAAGTACGGACTTCTTCGCTGGTGTTGGTGCAGGGGCTGGAGCAGGTTCTGGCTCTGGTGCTGGAGCTGGCTCTGGATCAGGGGTTGGAGCTGGAGTTGGATCTGGATCAGGTGTAGGAGTTGGATCTGGATCAGGAGTTGTGCCAGGAATGCGAACAAACTGAACTTCAATGACCTCGTCAAAATCAAGCGCAGGAGTCCAGTGACCCTTAACGGTAACAGTGCCATCGCCGTTGTCGACAATGACTACGCCGTCAGCGTTGCCAACCATAAATCCGTCTGGAATTGGGTTAGTAACATCAGGAAGGAAGTATGCGTCCTCAGGAGCGTATGGATTAACCGTTGGATCCATGAGCTCCTCTCTAGTTGGTGCAGGAATAGGAGTTACACCAGTAGTAGTAGCAGCAGCACCGGTGGTGCTTGTAGGAGCAGGCGTTGTACCCTCTGCCAGCGCAGATGCTGGAGCAAGTGCCAATGCGGCTACAAGAGCAGATGAAGCGATGCAGACCTTTAAATTCTTCATGTGACTTTTACGCCAAAATTTTTGCGCCGGGCCCAACGCCGAGAAGCACAAAATTTTTAGCGCATTCCTTTCTGATATGGATTATTTAATTTCTCCGTGAGCAGATACTATCATATACATACTGAACAAATGTCGCCTTCGGTCGACATATTCCGTGAACGTACAAAAATTTTAAATGACTTTTAAAACTAATTTTTCAAAGTCTGATAACATTTCTGCAGGTAAACTATTACGCAACTCAGAGTTGACAAATTTCCAACTCAACTTGGTGGTGTGCAATCGAGGCAATTTTTAGAGTAATAGCCATCACATGTGAATCCCACCACATCACCAACAGAAATGGGAGTCGATGGCTTCCATGCCTGATATTCAAAAGATCATGGCCATGAGCGAGCTTTTTGGCGTTTCCACAGACTACCTGCTCAAAGACGAGCTTGAAGAGCTTCCAGCCACTGCCATCGCTGCTGATTATGCGGCCTCTTTGGGGCAGGTTGGCTCTTCGGATCCCGCTGCCGCAAGCACCGTAGGCAGCACCACGGACAGCACTGACGGCGGCACCGTTGGCGAATCTTCCACTGACAACGCATCTACCAGCAAAACTGTGGCACCGAAGCTTAGCGTTTCTCTCGACACAGCCACCGAATACCTGGATGCAATCGCACGAACTTCTCGCCCCACGGCAGGTGCAATTACCCTCTTTATCCTGGGGCCCGCGGCATCATGATGCTCTTCATTGCTGCGGGCGTTGGCCTGCTGATTCTCCAGGACATGAAGCTCGCGAAGTTTAAGCAGCTCAAAGAGGCCTCTCTCGAGCTCCAGTATGGTGTCGAGGCTGCCGTTCGTAGGCGCGCCGAGTCCACAGAATCGTTGCGATACGTGCAACAGGCTGCCGGCGTCTGCCTTACCATCCTGAGCGCAATCCCCTTCCTTATTGCCTCGTACTATGGGACTGGCCTCACCTTTGCTCTTGGTTTCTTCGTGGCAGCAATTCTCGTCTCTCTTGGCGTTTACCTGCTGGTTTACTCGGGAATTCT
>JAHACE010000309.1 GCA_018376005.1 Atopobium sp.
CTTGGAGCAGTACGGTCGCAACGTGACCGACCTTGCTCGCCAGGGAAAGCTTGATCCAGTTATTGGTCGCGTCGAAGAGATTCGCCGTACCATTCAGGTTCTGAGCCGCCGCACCAAGAACAATCCTGTTCTTATCGGCGAGCCTGGTGTTGGTAAGACCGCAATCGTAGAAGGCCTGGCAGAGCGCATTGTTTCTGGCGACGTTCCAAGTACCCTGCGCGACAAAGAGCTTGTTGAGCTTGACATGTCTGCCCTGGTAGCAGGCGCAAAGTATCGCGGTGAGTTTGAGGACCGCTTGAAGAGCGTGGTAAAAGAGGTGGCCAAGTCTAACGGCCAGATTATCCTCTTCATTGACGAGCTTCACACCATCGTAGGCGCCGGCGCTTCCGAGGGTTCCATGGACGCTGGTAACATCTTGAAGCCAGCACTTGCTCGTGGCGAGCTCCGTGCAATTGGTGCTACTACGCTGGATGAATATCGCAAGTACATCGAGAAGGACGCTGCTCTTGCGCGCCGTTTCCAGACCGTACTTGTCTCTGAGCCTTCTGTTGAAGACACCATTTCTATTCTGCGTGGCCTTAAGGAGAAGTACGAGCAGCACCACCGCGTCCGTATTACGGACTCCGCCCTGGTTGCGGCAGCAGACCTCTCTAACCGCTACATTTCTGACCGATTCTTGCCAGATAAGGCAATTGACCTGGTAGATGAGGCGGCATCAAGGCTTCGCATGGAGCTTGATTCCATGCCAGCAGAGATTGATGCGGTTGATCGTCAGCTCACTCAGATGCAGATTGAGGAGCAGGCTCTGATGAAGGAGGAGGACGCTGCTTCTCAGGAACGCCTGGAAAACCTCCGTGCAGAGATTGCTACGACGCAGGAAAAGCTTGATGGCATGAAGGCTAACTGGCAGAACGAGCGCGGCGCAATTGACCTGGTACAGGACTTGAAGTCCCAGATTGAGGACGCAAAGGTGCAGATGGATCGCGTGACCCGTGAGGGTGATTTGGCGCAGGCATCTGAGCTTCGTTACAGCACCATTCCAGAGCTTGAGCGTAAATACGATGAGGCAGAAAAAGCCCTTCTCGCCAAGCAGGAAGACGGCGGAATCCTCAAGGAA
>JAHACE010000310.1 GCA_018376005.1 Atopobium sp.
TTGCTTGCTGTAACGCACGATAACCTCATTAATTAGTAAGTGTTACTGATTACTGAATACGTTAACACTAATTGTCTATATGTTGCAACAAAAGCTCACATTTATGCATTACCAAATATCTCTATATACGCAATCTACCTCTGATTCTTCAGTTTGGAGGCACGCATGTTTATCACAAAATCCTCAAAACCTAAGAGGGAAACAGCTGCACGAAGACAAACCTCTTCTTCTGTCTTTCACTTCTGGTTTATTCCTCTGTTACTTGGAGCCCTTCTCCTCAGCCATTTTTTCCTAAAGCCTGCTCATAGACTTGCTTTTGCACAAGAACCCTCATTTACCGTTGCACAAAGAGAAGATTTTCCTGGTGGACAGCAAATTCCCATGTGGACTGCTAGCGACGGTACCTATCTCTACTGTGGAGACGAATTTAACCACTATGGTGCATGGCCAGGAGCAACGGGAAGCGTAATTGACCCGCAGTCTTATACAAAACTCACCTCAGCCAACGGCACTCGCGGTGGAACGTATACAAATGAACAGCTTCGAGCTATTGATTACATCATCTATCACGGAGCTACTGCATCCCGAGAAAAGGATGTGTATGGATATACGGGCTGGAAGGCGCGAGCCATCACGCAGTTTGCGCTTTGGGCGGTTATGCGCGGAGAAGCTCATGCTCTTGCGGTAAGTGTTCCTCAGGCAGAACTTCATCAGCCTATTGAGCAGTTCTATTCCGATGCTATGAACTATGCTCAAACCAACGGCGGCAGTCCAGAAAACGGAGTTGCCAGGCTTTTTGTACCCACAGGAGACAAACAGGTTCTGTTTTTCTTTGGACAGCAATCTGGCTCACTCAAAATTACCAAAAGTTCCTTATTGCCTGATGTCACCTCTAATAACGAGCACTACGCCCTAGAAGGCGCTATCTACGGAGTATATTCCGACGAAAGTTGTACCAATCTTCTTGGCAGTCTCACCCTTGATAAATCTGGGTCTGCAACACTCAATGAACTTCCTGTTGGAACGGTGTATGTAAAAGAAACCGCTGCACCAAAGGGCTTTCTTCTTGACCAATCGGTTCATGCTGTAAAAATAACAAACCAGGAAGAGTACAGGGTGCGCTTTTTAAAGTGACCTATAGCGGCTCTGCTGAAACAACACTAAGAACATGGGTTTTCTCGACCGACGAACAGGGTTTTGCCTCGTTTGACGCAGACCATAAAGTTTCTGGAGATGACCTCTTTACTCTTGGCGAGAAACCCTGGCTTCCTCTGGGGTATTACCAAATCGAAGAAATTCAAGCACCTGAAGGCTATAAACTTCCAGAACATTCACTTCAAACCTGGAAGCTTTCAAACCAAGACGGCAATCTTATCTGGACAAATCTTTCTAGCGGAAAAGAGAATTCCTCGTCTAAGCACTCCTTTACCTTCAAAGACGAGGTAATAAGAGGAAATCTTAAAGTTAAGAAAATTGGACACACTTCCCTAAGTTCACCCGATGGTTATTCTGAGGCAGAAGAAATGCCAAGTCTGAAGGGCGCCAAAATTGAGCTAACTAATAGCTCTGCTCAACCTATCTTCTACCAGGGAAAATGGGTTGCTCCTCACGAAGTTGTCACCACAGTAGAAACAGACGAATCTGGAGAGGCGGCGGTTAAAGACCTTCCCTTTGGCTCCTATTC
>JAHACE010000311.1 GCA_018376005.1 Atopobium sp.
ATCGCTTGAAGCGTTAGCAACTGGGTAGGTATAGGTTGCTCCGTTAGCATTAATGAGGCTCAGAGAGTTAGTTGATGGGTCAGCAAGGGTAAAGAGCGAGAGAACCTCATTGCCGTTAGCTGCACCGTTTGTAGGGATAGTGCTACCAAAGCCACTGTTGTAACTTGGTGCGTATTTGAGCAAGTAAGAGCCGCCAACAACGTTGTAGTTCTGACGAGTCTGGCCAGCACCGTTATCAGAGTTCTTGGTAGCAGGGGTTTCTACCAGGCTGTTTCCGGTGAATTGGATGGAACCGTTGGTCTGGGCTCCAAAGAGGGCGCCAGAGTTACGACCATCTCCCTTAATCGTGGAGTTGTTAATGATGACGTCACCAGTGTTGACGTTAAGGCCGCCAGTTCCACCGTTAGTGAAGTTAAGGGTTGAGTTAGTAACGTTTACTGTTCCACCAGCTACACCAACAGAAATGCCAGATGGTCAGCGTAGAGTCAGTCATGTTGAGCTGATTGACATAGAAAGTCTGACCAAAGCCTTCAACGGTAAGGTCTGTATTCTTAAGGTTGAGGTTGCGAGCGTCATTCCAGGTACGAGCCTGTGAAGTTACTTTGATAGTAGCGTTCTCAAAAGTAACGCCAGACTCAAAGAAGTTTGTATTGCTCTTATCGTCTGCAGTGATGGTAACGCTGTTCTTGTTGGTGCTACCGCTAACGGTTCCGCCAAGAGAAATACCACGAGTACCGCTGGAACCTGCGTTGTTTCTAAACACATAGGTACCATCGGTGATGGTTGAGCCATCTTCTGCAGTTAGAGCGGTTTTGAAGCCGGACATGGTAAGAGTACCAGTGCCGGTGAGTATTGAACCAGGAGAAAGAACCAGTCCGTCAATGCTGTTACCCGTGCCGGTAAGAGTTGCGCCTTCATCCTCAATTTTGAGTGTGAGGCCAGAAGGAATAGTAACCGTAGAGGTCAAATTGAGGTTGCCCTTGAGGTGAATGGTGTTGATTGAAGAAGTTTCTCCCCATAGTTCCAGCGCTTTCTGGAGAGATTTAAGAGGATCTGAGCTGGAACCCTCGTTAGTATCGTTGCCGCTTGTTCCGTCTACCCAGAGCTCATTTGTGATGTAAGAAAGGCTTCTGGTAACACGGCGAGAAGATCTTTCTGTAGGAGCGGTAGCTTGCTCGGAAGTTTGCTGGTTGGAAGTGGCTTCTGCGTTAGTGGTAGTTTCAGTTGAGGTTTCTGCTGTTGCTTCTGAAGTAGAAGCAGTTGCATCGCTTGTTTGAGCTGCTGCAACTTCTTGCGTCTGAGTTACTTCTTGAGTGCTAGCAATTTCTGCTAACGCTGAAGAAGGGACCAAAGAGAGCGCGAGTACCAAAGACATAGC
>JAHACE010000312.1 GCA_018376005.1 Atopobium sp.
ATTCTACCTGGCATAACTCAACTCCTATCAAGCGTGCGATTTTCTCGCCACGTCACTTACTATCTTAGAACACACCCAACTACTTGGGGAGAAGACCGTGCGGTGTTTTAGGCGCTACGAAGCAGCTCCCAAAGCCTGGATGTTCAGGCACTGCGCAAGAACACGGCCGCCAACTTGAGCACCGTAACCCAAAACGTTCTCGCCGTTGCCCTCGATGACAACAGAAACAACAAGGGTTGGGTGGTCGTAAGGCGCAAAACCGATGAAGAACGAGTTAAAGTTACCGTTCTCGACGTCTGCCGTACCTGTTTTACCTGCAATCTTGACACCCGGAACGCGAGCTCCCATACCGGTGCCGGATTCAACAACGCCCAGCATTGCCTCTCGAACCTGCGCAGCGGTATCCGCAGACACTGCCTGGCCAAGCGATTTTGGTGACGTTGTAGAAACAACAGCTCCCTCTGGTGAGAGAACGCGATCAACAATGTAAGGGTTCATGACTACACCGCCGTTAGCAATTGCCGCTGCTACAACAGCGTTTTGCATGACGGTAGTCTGAGGACCTGCAGGACTTGCGTGCTCTCCAACAGGAAGGCCGCAAGCTGCCCAGCCAAGCTCCCACGTGGTCATCTCGGCAGGATTTGGCATCAGCGATGGAGTTGTGGAGAAGTCCTGACCAAGTGCGGTGCCATAACCAAAGGCACGTGCATAGCTGACCAGGTTGTCCGCGCCGAGCGCGACGCCAAGCTGTGCCAAAGCCGTATTGGAAGAGCGGGCAAACGCTTCGCGCAGAGGAATGGTGCCCATGTCCTCGTTGGCGTAGTTGTGGATGGTTCCACCGCCAAGCTCCATAGTTCCTGGAGCTGAATAGGTGGTGTCCAGCGTGGTGGTATGTGTGTCAATTCCAGCAGAAAGCGTAATGGTCTTAAACGACGAACCAGGGGAGTAGAGCGCCTGGGTAGTTCTGTCAACCAGTTGACTGCCGGTACCAGACTCAATAACAGTGCCCAGATCAGCGTGGGTGTATGAAGGGCTTGAAGCCTTTGCAAGCACGGCTCCGGTGGCTGGATCCATAACAACAATGGAGCCGGAATAT
>JAHACE010000313.1 GCA_018376005.1 Atopobium sp.
TCTTTTATTGAGCTTTGCAAAGACCAGACGGTCATGATGCCTGTTTCTAATGGTATTCAGTCTGATATTCAGGTGCTGATAGCTCCTGTGAGCCAAGCTTATTCTTTTGAGCCACATTCTTTTGATGCCGTCATTTTCCAGGGTATGGATACGTTGAATTTTGGCGTTAAAGCATCAGACGGTGCACTTCAAGAGTTTGTTCGCCATGCAAGCCAAATGCCTAAGGTGTCAGAGTTTGCACGGTATCAAAGAGATTTTTATACGGCGCTTACAACTGCTTCTACCAGTGTTGCGTTTGAGAAGGTTGAGCAAAAAGATGTCTTTAATGCAGTAGCTCTCAGTGAGGTTAAAGCATGCTATCCCAAAGACTATGCAAAGAAGACAGGGGTTGCATGCGGAGAAGAAGAGGTGCTGGTAAACCTGTTGCCTCAAGCTACTAATCCAGAACGTGTTGCAGAACTCCCAACAATCGAATCTGGTGAAATTGACCCTAAACTCAAAAATATTGTTGTACTCCCACGTCATTTGACTAGGGAGACTCTTGAGCAGGAATTACAGGGTCTTATAGAGGTCTCGCGAGAAGGGCTACCGCTTCTTTCCGCTTCTCAGATTGAGACGTATCTCGAGTGTCCCTACAAATGGTTCACGCAACGTCGCATCAAGATTTCTCAGGTAGACACTGAGTTTGCTCCAATGCAGATGGGTACCTTTATCCATCGTGTGCTAGAGCTAACACACGCAACACTTTTAGCTGAAGCACTTGGTTGTGATGTTTCTGAAGTTGATTTAGCGGTTGAACCCGTACTTTTGCAAGACATTGCTGGCTCTAGGATTACATCTGATACCTTAGACCACGCAAAGCAGGTACTAGATACCTGTTTTGCCCAGGTGTGGGATGAACAGTTCAACAACATTAATCGAGCATCTTCAAATGAGCTTATCCCGCACAGTATTCAAGAAAGAAAACAGGTTGAGAACATTCGAAAAGAGCTCAAGAATCTTCTCGAGTTTGAAGCTTCGCACTTTATTGGCTATCAGCCTAGGTTCTTTGAGCTTCGTTTTGGTAGAGAAGAAAATGTTGTTGAGTATGCAGGAG
>JAHACE010000314.1 GCA_018376005.1 Atopobium sp.
GATTTTGAATAGCAAGAACTACTTCTTTACTAACTGAAGTAGTAAGTGAATTCTGAATATAGGAAGAATGCTCACTCATACAGACTGCTCCCATAAGACAGTATCAATACGCACAAAAATTGCTGGTAAAACGGTAAACAGCACAACGCCCAGATACCAAAAACTCACTTGGAACTCTGGCATAGTAGAATAAAACTGCCAAGCTTGTACCAGCATATACAAAGAAACCGCTGCTATAACGCTTAAGAAAGTAAATACCAGCAACGCCACAGTATCATAGGCGTCAAGCACTTCAGCGCTCCATCTGCTCCTGTGTCCTGCCATCCCCCAACCTCGAGACAGAATAGACTGAAACGTACTTATCGACTTCTCCAGCGCGCTCATGCACACTGCGTTAATGGTGGTAGCTGATTGCACAATAGTTTTTCTCGCGCTCAAAAGACGGCTTTGACTTGGAACACGGCTTTGCTGATGTGCCTGCACGGCAGAATCACACCTTCTAGCTGCGGTATTTGCTGACTGGATTTGGCGGGCTGTTGTCAGATCAGAAAGTAGCTGCGGCATAAGCCGCACAGAAAGGCTCAAGACCAGCTGCAATCCTGGAAAGCGCATGCTTGAGCGCTGCAACATCTCGAGCGGCGATACTACTGCAAATAAGCACTCAAGCCAGCTCAAAGTACTTACGAGCACCAGGCCCGAGGTAGCCCCGTACATCAGACTTTCTACGTACAGTTGTGTGTGCCCAAAAGAATACAAAACGGTAGAGCCAGATGCCGAGAAAAACGGATTGATTATCGCCATCAATATAATAATTGAAGCATACCAAACAAGCTGTTTAACAGCATGTTTGGTATCAAACAACTGGATTGTGCACAGCTGCGCTCCTAGAAAAGCAATCAGCGCACAGAGAGGCTGAAAAGAAAATGCGGCAAGCACAACCTCGCATCCAAACAGTACAACCGTAGCAAGTGGGTGCAGTCGAGAAAAGCTTGTGCGCGCGGGATTCATTAGTTCACCGCGTTAACGTACGTCCAAACAACCGAATCGCCATCGTGCAGAACATATGCATCTGACGTGTAGTTAGGCT
>JAHACE010000315.1 GCA_018376005.1 Atopobium sp.
GGCGTATTTTGGCACCATTACCTTGCTGTACGTGGGCTATAGCTTCATCACCAAGGACTGGAAAAGTTCCTGGATTATCTGGCCTGTTTCCGCGCTCCTCTACCACATCATTATCAGCATCCTGAACGCTCTGAAGAAACGATAAGCGTGACCGTCAGATCGCGATCGCTCGGACGCACGGCAGACACGCAGGTCGGAGGCGCTGGTCAGGTGCGACTCGCAAGAGCTCGGTCTTCTCGACAGGCCGAGCTCTTTGCGTATAGCTTGGCGAAGGTTCCTTTGAGCCTGAAAACTGCATCATGTCTGAGTAAATTTACTCAGACATGATGAGAGAAACCGGCAAAACCACTCAGATATGGTGCACTTTTCCGGCAAATCGTTCAGACTTAGCGAGAAAATCAGGTTCCATGAGAGCGCTCATGGAAGGGTAACCTTAGGCACGCTTTAAAGTCTGCCTGAAAAGTACAAAGAATCTGTGTTTGGGACACAGATTCTTTGCGATCCAGAATCAGTTGAAACTTTATGCGCGACGAGATGCCTGATACTTCTCGAAAGCAGCCTTATATTTCTCTTCCTCTTTCTTGAAAATAGCATTGAAGACTAAGGTTGTAACCAGCAGAATGACCAGGTACAGTGCGGTAAATGACATCCATGCCTGTGCCATATTTGGAACCCATCCGCCAACGATCGCCATCGCCACAAGCGTTGGGAACAGGCAAACGTTGAAGCCAAGAAATCTCTGAAGGTAGCTAAGCTTGGTGATCAGAGGCTGGTAGTTGAACCAAATCTGCTGGTAAATGCCCGAAAGAGCGCCAGCGGCAATCAACGTGAGGAGCGTGATGTTATTTTGCCTGTCACCATAATTGATTGCCAGCGCAATGACGCCATACACAAGCGAGATGCCGGTGAAGCATATCGCGCCACCTGAAATACCTTTGCACATGATTTGACCTACTGTTTTATTGATAAAGTGTGGTTCGAGTGGTGTTTGGCGCTCGGCACCGGGAGCGATGCGCAATACGCGAGAAAATCCGCTATCCCCTACACAATTCCAATACGTCGTTTGATCTCGGCGGCATACTTTCTTGAAGCAACAAGGGTTTTCTCGCCAAGCGACAGCAACATGCGGCCGGAACCTGCGGGTTTGATGCCCGTAACCTGATCCAAATTGACCAGTTCCTGTCGAGAAGTGCGCACAAACGCCGTGTCTTTGAGCGCGTCCTCGAGCTCGGTCAAGCGACTAGAACTTTCCAGAGTCTCCCCGTTTACCAGGTGAATCAGTGTCACACTGCCATCCGTCTGAATCCATGCAACATCCGCGAGAAGGACGACGCGCCTGTTGATGGTTCCGGGAACGTATCCAGTCATCTTTCCGTCAACCATCTGGAGCTGACGGACAATTCCCGAAACGCGCGGGTCATCGGGGCCGCTCAAGATGGTCACTTCGATTTGCGCGCGACCCTTTTCTTCAACTACACGAATTTCCATGGCACTTCCAAACAACTTACTTGACCAAATGTCTTGTTTTCTTGCTGCAGCCGGACTGTGACCCGCTTGCATCCTTGCCTTAAGGCATCTTTAGAATAACGGTTGCAGCTCTTATGCGGGACTTCGCGTCACTCAAATGCACTAACTGGCTCGTGAAATGCAATCTTTGCGCTTTAGGCATCGGCTGTGCTCTTGAATGCCGCTTTACGCGCCCAATTGCGCCCCAAGCTCGCACTTGTGAGCACCCACGAGCGCCTACACAAAAAGCCGCCCTCAAAATGAGAGCGGCTTGAAGTTACCGTGCGCTATGCCTGCGAGCGTGTCGACCTCGCCGCAGCTTAGTTCTTAGCTGCGTGAAGCTTGAG
>JAHACE010000316.1 GCA_018376005.1 Atopobium sp.
GTCATCTTCTGCAAGCGTGCCCTTAATAAAGCGAGAAACCACGCGTTCTCCCGCTGCTCGCACCGTAGGATCGGTAGAGTTTGCGGTATACGACAAGATAGTGCGGACGTTTTCTTCTGTAGAGGAAGAGAGGTTGCGCAAAATTTTGGTGATAATTTCTTCTCGCGCCTGACCTTCATCAATAGAAAGCCCCGACACTTCATCGGTGCCTAGTGCGTGAGCTGCGACGCTATCAAGGCGTTTTTGAGACGATTCAACAAAATCGTATCTACTGGGTGGACAGAAAATCTCATCATCTAAGGTAAAGAGTGGATGAACCGCATGAAGAATGCCATCTGCCTCGTCGATTTGCGCGTTCCAGAGCTGATAGACAGAAAGCGGATTAGTCTCTTCTGTAATGTTTGTATCTTCAAATTGCTTGCGAGTAATGTGGAACGAGAAAAGACAGGCATGCAGCTTGTTTGTATCGCAAATGCCAGACAGCCATACCTCGTTAATCCTCTTCGAGCTTCTAAAAGCACTTGCGGTGATGAGCATACCAAGGTGTAAGTTGTAAGCGGTTGCCGCACGGCTGAGGTCATCAAAGGTTGCTTCTTTGATACTTCTATCTGCGCCAAGAAAGCTTCTTGGAAATTGCTCTGGAAGGGCTAGGTGCA
Source organism: Atopobium sp. (assembly GCA_018376005.1). Taxonomy (GTDB): domain Bacteria; phylum Actinomycetota; class Coriobacteriia; order Coriobacteriales; family Atopobiaceae; genus Lancefieldella. The sequence goes on from JAHACE010000316.1 coordinate 657, forward strand.
CTCTAAAGGCGGCAATTCCCTTGTGTACGTTGGTCCTAAACTCAGTGACAAGACGCTGAGATAGACGTAGGCTTTCAATGTGTAGAGAGATGGCTTTGCGGACAACCCACTCACCATCCTCTTGGGTGCTTTGAGTGGTGGCGCAGCGGGGGCGAGATTGCTTCATCATGGTAGAAACAATCTTTTGCTCAAAAGCAAGCAAGTCAAGCTCAGATGCCATATTTGCATCAAGAAAGTATCGCTCTGCAAAGAGGGCAGTGTTTAGTGCGCTTTCAATAGTAAGAAGCTGAATCTTCTGCTCATAAGAAAGTGCTTTTTGATTAGCGCGCAGATAAAAGAGGCCATTGGTACGCAGGCGCACCACGCGGCAGGGGATAGTAATGTCTTGCGCATCGAGAACACCGGCATCTTT
>JAHACE010000317.1 GCA_018376005.1 Atopobium sp.
CATCAAGACGCTTGATAAGCCTCTTTTTGTTGCAGCAGGTGCTGGTTCAGGAAAAACTTTTACGCTTACACAGAGAATTGTGTGGGCTTTAAAAGAAGGTTCGGGAGCTGATGGAAAGCCGTACCTGAGTAGTCTTGACCAGGCATTGATTATTACGTTTACCAATGCCGCGGCTACAGAAATTAAGGAACGCGTTAGGGAAGCTTTAGAAAAAGAAGGCCTTCATAGCGCTGCGTTGCAGGTCGATGATGCATGGATTAGTACCATCCACGGTATGTGCAGCAGAATCTTACAGATTCATGCACTTGATTTGAATCTTGATCCTGAGTTTGAAATCATTGACGACATGACCAGAAATCAGCTGGTCAACATATCTATTGAAGAAGTACTCAGGGAGCTTTCTCAAGATGAAAGCTATGCTGAATTTCTCTCTACTTACGCAGGGAATAGAGATGCGCTGAAGTCCCGTATTGAAACGCTGATTTCATATGCTCAGTCATCTCCTGTAGGAATGGATGCTATTTCGTTTGTAGGGGATAGTTCTGACCTGGAAGTTCTGAAAGCAGAACTTGAGAGTCTCTACGGTGCGCTTGAGGAGCTAAAGGCTGCAATTGCCGAAAAGAAACCAGATGAAGCAGATCAGCTACAGAGTGTTCAATCTGAGCTCTCCAACAAATTGCAGCAACACTTGGTTCTCTCGCTCACTGATTTTGACCAGGCGTTTTGGGAGACTCTGGGAAAAGCCGTTAAGGCCGTCCGTTCCACAAAAGAAATAAAAAATGTAAAAGATGAAGCTGCGTACCAGCTTAAAGTTTGTAGCTCTTTATTTGGACTTATTCAGGACACGTCTGAGGGTCAGTGTCTGAAAGATGTTACTGAGCAGGTCTACAAGCTTTTTAAACAGAAGAAACTTGCTGCTGGCGGCCTTGATAACGATGACCTTTTACATCTAACGGCAAAGGTATTCGAAGAGCATCCAGAGATTGCAGCTGTTTACACGGATAAATTCAAGCTTGTAATGGTTGACGAGTTCCAAGATACGGACCAGCAACAGGTGCAGATG
>JAHACE010000318.1 GCA_018376005.1 Atopobium sp.
TTATGGATCCAATTACTCCTGGTAGCACCGGTGCTGCCGTTGAAGACATTCAGGAACGCCTCGTAAAGCTTGGCTACACCATCGAAGACGATGAGCGCCTGAGCCACACGTTTGGCAAGTCAACTGCTCGCGCCGTTGCGCGCTTTAGGCTTGACCATGACCTTTCTCTTGGAGAAGAAGTAGATGCCTCTACCTGGGCAATCATGGTCGATGAGGGTTATGAGCTAGGAGACAGAACCCTCTACCTGCGTCTTCCTAACTTCCACGGCAATGACGTGCGTCAGTTACAAGAGCGTCTCAACATCTTGGGTTTCTCGTGCGGAAAAGTTGATGGCCATTACGGTGTTCACACCGAGGCTGCCGTTAAGCTCTTCCAGGAAAGCGTCGGCGAACTTGCTGACGGTATGGCATTCCAGGATACCCTCGACGCTATTGAGCGTCTGCGCCACGTTTGGTCTGGTAAGCAGGCAAAAGGCCCCCATCCACAGGGTCCTATGGGCTTTGCTCGTGCAGCAAACGTTCTTGAGACCACCTGCATTGCAATTACGGGAGAAGATCCTATCTCTAGAAACGTAGCTGCTCGCGTCTATAACCTTTCTAAGGCAACTACTGAGGCAAGCGGCATGACCATGATTGATCGCGCCGATTCCCCTACTGATGCAGCCACTATTTTGGTTCTGACCACAGCCTATGCCCCAAGCATGCCCGCCCGCGGACAAGTTGGTATTGGCTCTGTTTCTATGGAAGAAAACGAGACGCTGCCAGCAAGACTGCGCACTGCTATTGAGTCTGCTGATGCAACGGGCTCTCCTATCAAGATTGTGCTGCCAGAAGGAACAAACGTAGACGGCTCATTTACTACCGCAGACGCGCAGACTTTAGCAGTTCTTGTTCTTGATGCAATTTGTGGAGCATTTGCCTCGCTAAGCTGATACACTTAATAGGGTTGCGGACAAAACCAACGTAGTGATTACATTGGGGTATCGTCCAACGGTTAGGACACGGGTTTTTGGTGCCTGGAATGTGGGTTCGAATCCTACTACC
>JAHACE010000319.1 GCA_018376005.1 Atopobium sp.
ATCAACACCAGTGAGCAAGAGGTTGATGCCCTGAGCTTCGGCGGCGTGCGCCAAGCAAAGTCCAATGGTTCCTGTGCCGCAGTAAGCGTCAAGAACTCGCAGGTTGCTGGCTTGAACAGAGGTTGCTGCTTGCACGGAGGCGTCGGTCAGCGTAGTGCTGTCCTGCGCAGTGCTGCCCTTCTCGGAGCCAGAAAGTGCACCGTCGATGGCCAACTGATAGAGAGCCTCAGTTTGCTGAGGGTTGGTCTGGTAGAAACTGGTTGGGCCAATCTCAAATGTGCAGCCCAAAAGCCTATCGCTCATAGATGTTGAACCCCAAAGCAGACGGGTTTCTCGCCCCAAGATTGCGTTGGTGCGCTTCTGGTTGACGTTCAAGAAGATGCTGGTCAGCTCGGGGTGCGCCTTACGAAGCGCAGCAATAAACTCCTGCTCATGAGGCAGGTGCTGGCCGTTGACCACCAGTACCAGCATGACGTCGTTGGTGGCATATCCGCAGCGAACCACGCCATGGCGAAGTGCTCCCTTGCCGCGATCCTCCTGGTAGGCGTGAATGTTGAACTGGCCGGCAAGATAGGCCACGTCGTTGAGGATAGCGCGAGCTCGACCATCTTCTACCAGGCATTCCTTTGAAGCAATAATCTTGTGCGTTCCGCTTGCGTAAAAACCGGAGCGAACCGTGCGGCCCTTGCCCGGAGCAAATGGCGTTGCCGCCTTGTGGCGATATGCCAGAGGCTCATCCATTCCGCGGATGGGCTCGATAGTTACGTTATTGATGCTTGCCAGCGGGGCGAGAAGTTCTTCTACCTGCGCTTGCTTGCGCTTAAGTTGGATAGGATAGGGGACCGAAAGCCATTCACAGCCTCCGCAGCTACGCGCAATAGAGCATGTTGGTGTCTTGTATCCCATAGTTCCTCTCCAAATCTTGGGTTACTATTATACCGTTTGCGGGCTTAAATGGCACGTTGAGGGGATTACTTTACCAGGGACTTGCAACTGAGCTCTACATTAGCGACACAAATGAGGTCCTCTGCAAGGCTCAGGTAAACGACCTGCTGGACGCAATGCCATTTTATCCACACCCTGCTCGCGTCTATGAGCTTGATGACCGTTATGAGGAGCTTGCTGGTTGCGACATTATTGTTAATGCTGCTGGCCACATTGAGGCTGCAGCAGGTAGTCGTGATGGTGAGCTCTTCGTCACCACTGACGAGGCCAAGAAGTTCGCTAAGCGCATTGCAGACGCAGGCTTCGATGGCGTTTGGGTCAACATCGCAAACCCCTGCGACGTTGTTACCACTGAGCTCCAGTATCTGACCGGCGCTGATCCAAATAAGGTTATCGGCTCCGGTACCACGTTGGATTCCGCTCGACTTCGCCATGCGCTTTCCGGCGCTACCGGCTATCCAGCATCTTGCATCAACGCTTGGATGCTCGGCGAGCACGGCAACGGCATGTTTGCTTGCTGGTCGCACGTTTCCATTGGCTGCCTCACCCTCGACGAAGTTGCAGCTCAGACAGGCAAGACCTTTGACCTCCCAGAGCTTGAGCAGGCTGGTCGCATGGGCGGATACGTTACCTACAGCGGTAAGCAGTGCACCGAGTACTCGATTGCAAACGGAGCTGTCGAGGTCATCAAGGCCATTGTCCACGACACCAAGCTGATCACGCCAGTCTCCACGCTGCTCAACGACGTGTATGGCGTTTCTGGCTTCTACTCTTCACTTCCTGCGGTTATCGGCGCCAAT
>JAHACE010000320.1 GCA_018376005.1 Atopobium sp.
GATTCGTGGGCTGATGAGTCTGGCTCCATTGGCAAAGCTTACGGTTATCAGGTTGGACAGGTTTCTCACTATGCTGACGGCGATTATGACCAGATGGATCGCGTGCTCAAGGATCTCAAAGAGAATCCATTCAGCCGTCGAATCATGACCAACTTGTACACCTTTGCCGACCTCTCTGAGATGAACCTCTACCCTTGCGCATTCAACGCAATCTATAACGTTACTCAGGAGCCAGGCAAAGACAAGCCAACGCTTAACCTGTTGCTTGTTCAGCGTAGTCAGGACATTCTTGCTGCTAACAACTGGAATGTTTGCCAGTACGCAATCCTGTTGATGATGGTTGCGCAGGTCAGCGGCATGGAAGCTGGCGAGCTGGTTCACATGATTGCCGACGCTCACATTTACGATCGTCACGTGGATATTGTTAAAGAATTGATTTCTCGCCCAACCTTTGATGCACCAAAGGTGAGCCTGAACCCTAATGTCACCAACTTCTACGACTTCACTACTGACGACCTCATTGTCGAAGATTATCAGCACGGTCCTCAGGTTAAAAACATTCCGATCGCTGTTTAAACGCAGCTGCTGCGGACGCGGTTGACGCAGACGCGGCTAGCGCGGCAGACACGCCCAATCGGACATGACCGGTACAGCCGGTATGCCCGAGCGGACGCTCAAGCTAAGACCATCATTTCATTTAAGACGATACTTGCCAGGAGAACCACATGAACGCAATTGTTTCTGTAACACGCGATTGGGGCATCGGATGCGACGGGGACCTTCTCATCCCCAACAAGGCCGACATGAAGTATTTTGTCGAGCATACGCGCGGTTGCACAGTTGTCATGGGCAGAAAGACGCTGGAGAGCTTCCCTGGCGGACCGCTTAAAGGTCGCCGCAACATCGTCATCTCTAGAAACGCCGATTACCAGGTCGAAGGCGTTGAGGTTGTGTCGTCGGCAGAGGAAGCACTTCGTTTAGTTGAGGATGAAGCTCCCGAGAAGGTCTGGCTTATTGGTGGA
>JAHACE010000321.1 GCA_018376005.1 Atopobium sp.
TGAATCGCAGATAAGAGCTCCAATGATAGTCTTTGCGTCCTCGATTTTGCCATCGAGAACAGCGTCTACCAGCTCAGATAGTGGAACAAGATCCACGTTAATAAATTCGTCGGCATCTGGGTCTGATCCCTCAAAGGTCAGCTCAGTTGCCATATAAAGGTGAATGAGCTCGTCAGTAAATCCATCAGAAGTGGCGGTAGTGGTGAGAAAAGCCATCTTTCCCGCCTTCATTCCGGTCTCTTCCAACAACTCACGGTGAGCGCAATCAAGAGGATCCTCACCTGGGTCAAGCTTTCCTGCAGGTAGTTCAACTGTTACACGACCAAGCGCAGTTCGATACTGACGAACCAGACAAATTCTGCCTTCATCAGTCAGTGCAACTATAGCCACAGCTCCAGGATGACGCACAACATCGCGAAGAGCAGTACGTCCATCCGGAAGAGAAACACGAAGACGATTCACGTCAAAAATGCGACCAACCCAAACGGTATCTTCAGAAAGTGGCTTCTCTTCTAGAGAGGCATCGCGCGCATCCTCTGTACCTGCAACAAAGCTGCGCTTTTGTGGCTCCCCAGAATGATGGTAGGCAGCATCGCCCACAGCAACACGCTCACTGTCGTAGGTAAGCGAATCAACTGCCAAGTGCAAATCATTGCGAGCAGAATCAAACACCTCTGGAGTTACCTGCATGTCAGCATCAAGAATCTCTGGCTCAGCAGACTGCATATCATCAAACACATCACTAAACTGAGAGTTGCCTTGATTGCTGGTCCAAGCACCATCCTGTACGTTGGTTTTCTCGTCATTTTGATTTGCCATAAGCGCTAACCTAACTATTTTTCTGGCCGACCTTGAAGAGCCTTAAGTCCAATATCGTGCCTGAGCTGCTTGCCTTCAAAGTTAATAAGGTCGCAGGCCTCATATGCACGAGCGCGAGCTTCCTCAAAGGTTGGTGCAAGCGCAGTGACGTTGAGCACGCGGCCGCCTGCTGTGACAATCTTTCCGTCCTCGGTC
>JAHACE010000322.1 GCA_018376005.1 Atopobium sp.
CCGTACGTGGATTACATGTGGAAAGAATCGCCAGGTGAATGGCATAGATTTACAGCAACTGATGAAGACGCCAGAACGCAGATTATAAATTTTGAGAGACTTGGTTAACGGTAAGCATTTGTTTAGCAGACCTTGGTATAATTTGAATTAATGTTCCTAAATAGAAGGGGATTTTATGGCAAAGAAGGCTACTCAAATTGAGGATGTTGATACTTTGCTCAAGCGCCTCGAAGAGATGCGCGAAGCACAGGCAGAGTTTGCAACATTCACTCAAGAGCAGGTCGATAAGATTTTCTATGAAGCTGCTCTTGCGGCTGAGAAAAATCGTATCCCTCTTGCTCGCATGGCAGTTGAAGAAACTGGCATGGGTGTAATGGAAGATAAGGTTATCAAGAACCATTACGCAGCAGAGTATATTTACAACAAATACAAGGATATGAAGACTTGTGGTGTTGTAGAGGATGATCCAGCTGCAGGTTATCGAGTTGTAGCCGAGCCAATGGGTATCGTAGCTGCAGTTATCCCAACTACTAACCCTACTTCTACCGCAATCTTTAAGACACTTCTTGCTCTGAAGACAAGAAACGCCATTATCATTTCCCCACACCCACGCGCTAAAGAGTGCACCATTGCTGCCGCTTGTATTGTTCGTGATGCTGCCGAGAAGGCCGGCTGCCCCAAGGGTATTATCGACTGGGTACCAGCTCCTACCATTGATATGACTGCAGCAGTCATGAGCAACGCTGACATCATTCTGGCAACCGGTGGCCCAGGTATGGTTAACGCAGCTTACTCTTCCGGTAAGCCTGCTTTGGGCGTTGGTCCTGGTAACACCCCTGCTATCATCGACGATACCGCTGACATTAAGCTTGCAGTTAGCTCCATCATTCACTCCAAGACCTTCGATAACGGTATGATCTGCGCTTCCGAGCAGTCTGTTACCGTTCTTGACAGCGTTTATGACCAGGTCAAGAAGGAGTTCGCTGAGTCCGCAAGACCGTCATTGTCAACGGTGCTGTTAACGCAGCTATTGTTGGTAAGTCTGCTCACTTTATCGCAAAGACTGCTGGCGTCGACGTCCCAGAGAAGACCAAGGTTCTTATTGGTGAGGTAACCTCTGTTGAGCCTTCAGAAGAGATGGCTCACGAGAAGCTTTCTCCAGTTCTTGGCATGTATCGAGCAAAGAATTTTGACGAGGCTATTGCTAAGGCAGAGCGTCTTGTTGCTGATGGTGGCTACGGTCACACCAGCTCTCTTTACGTCAACATTAACGAGAAAGAGAAGATTGCTAAGCATCAG
>JAHACE010000323.1 GCA_018376005.1 Atopobium sp.
CGACATCAAACAGCAGTCACCAGACTCAACAGAGATTTTCCGCATGCCATCAGCTGACGCTACGGTTCCAGACCTTATGGCTCAACAAAAGCCTGCTCACCCTGTCCTTACTATTGTCAAGGGACCACAGACTGGTCAAACTTTTGAGCTCAATTTACCTCAGATTTCTCTTGGTAGAGACCCAAAGAGCAGTGTTTTCTTGAACGACATGACAGTTTCCAGAAATCATGCCACCATTGATCTCTCTAATCTTGTCCTTGGTTATGCAACTATTGAAGACCTTGATTCTCTCAATGGTACCTGGGTTGATGGTGCCATTATTAACAAGGCTACCCTGCGTGATGGCTCAACCATTCAGATTGGCACCTTCCGCATGGTCTTCCATACCAGCAGAGTTTCAGCTTAAGGTTAAAGGATAGCTTTATGGCTGATTCAGGCTTTCTTACCATTGGTAAAGTAGTCAAGAAATTACAGACTCTCTATCCTGACTTTTTATGCCGCTCTCAGTTATTAGAGAAGAGCTTGATAGGCAAGATAAAAACCCTGAAGCTGAACAACAGGTCAAAGATCAGTCTGCTGAGGCAACTGGAGTTGAGGCTCAGGCTACACCTGAAGCTCAAAGTTCTTCTCGCCAGACTCAACCTCAGCTGGATGGAAAGCAAGTGTCTCAGGCAATTCTTGGTGCCACGCATGCTGATGCAATTGTGGTACCTGTAGATGACCCTGAGGTTGTTCAGAAATATCACGCCATTGATCGCATTCCAGAGATAGTAGGATGCTCTGTGGGCTTTGTGCGCCAGCTCTCCGAGGCAGGCGTTATTACTTTAAAGCGTTCTCCTCATGGTAGAGATCTTGTAGATGGCAAGGACCTTACACTCATCCGTCTTTGTAGCGAGCTTCGCCACTTTGGTTTTGAGCCCAAAAACCTGCGCCAATACGTTATGGCTGCAAACCGAGAGTCTAGTATGTTTGCCAAGTCACTTGTCGTATACGCTAAAAAAGGTGGGGGAGTTGAAGTTGACCATACTGACGAGACTCGCCAGAAGTTTATGGCCGCTCTGACCCGCATGTTAGGCCTTACCAATGCGGTCAGAAATGAACTTATCACTAAATTAGTTCGTGAATCTTTTAAGGATATGCACTTAGACGAGTAATCTAGGTATATATAACTATTCATTGATTTTGATTTTGAATGTGAGGACATTGTGTCTACGTATGATTATGAGAGTCATATCATTAGCA
>JAHACE010000324.1 GCA_018376005.1 Atopobium sp.
GAACGCACAACCTGCAAATACACCTGGTGCCACCTCTGGTCAGGCTTCGGGCTATTACTGGTCTGGTGCTGCTGCCTCTGGCTCTGACTTTATGATTGGTGACGAGTCCTCTTCAGTCAGACTCATTAGTGGTACAACTGGTGCCATTGAAGCTGAGCTTAATCTTGGCTCACCAATCCGCGCAGGTATTGTTCCTGTCTCCGTTGATCAAAACGGCAACGGAACCTACCTTGCCGTAACTAGAAATGACGGCACGCTGCATCTGATTAGAAGAAACGGTTCTTCTCTTGTTGAGGAGAAGCAGGTCAAATTTGCAGCAGAGTCTACCTCTACGCCAACTATCAGCGGCTCTAACGTCTTTGTTAACGGTGTTGATGCTGAGGGCTACGGAACAATCTCCGTCATTTCTTTGGACACCTTTACGGTGACTGACCAGGCTCGTGCTGGAAAGGGTAAGTCTCAGAGCACGCCTCTTGTTTCTGTTCAGCAAAACGGTACCTATGCGTATTTCACCGTAAACGGTCTACCTGGTGGTGTATGGGTCTACAAGCTGGGCTCTGGCCGAGCAGCTCAGATTTACACTCCAGATAAGGATCACCAGAACTACACCATGTCGTCGGTCATTGCAGACTTTGAGGGCAACCTTTACTACACCAATGACTCCGGCACGCTCTTCTCGCTTATTAATCAGAAACCTTCTGGCGAGAATACCCAGCCATTTGGAGACATTTTTAGCAGGACAGACACAACGTCTACGAATGTGCCAGCTCAAGATCCTTCATCTCCAGCTGCACATGAAACTTCCTCTACCACCTCTACGAGCGCAGGTGAGGAGGTTACAAAGGCTCCATCTGAGAACAAGACTGCAGATAATAACTCTGACGAGAAGCAGCTTCCACCTACTGAATACTCAAATAAGCAGGCCGCTGCCCCACAGCAGGTGTCCTCTGCGCCTACCATTCCACTTCTGAGGGCCAGGTGAGATAGTGGTTAAGCTCACAAGAGAATCCAAACGGATTCTCTATTTGGCAGCATCAATAGTATCTTTTGTGTTCATGCTTTTCTTTGCATGGACATTGATTCAGTATTTCTTTACGCCTGCTTCAAGCACTTCTGCTCAAGAAGCTCCTACCGCACAAGGTCAGACGGTAGCAGGTGCTTCTGGCGCGCAAACAGACTCTCAGACGTCACAGACGCAAGGGAGCTCTAGTTCAGACGCTCAATCAAATGCTGATGCGTCTAAAACGCAGGATTCTTCTAATCAGAAAACGTCGGAGCCTTCTAACTCTGGTAACTCAACAAACGCTGTAGCTGCTCCTCATAAAGAGAATAGTGC
>JAHACE010000325.1 GCA_018376005.1 Atopobium sp.
TAACGAACTAACAGGAAATTATTAAGTTTTCAGTCAGTGGTATCTTTGCGGGGGCAAACGGTTAGAGCGCAGGTCAAAAGTCCTTCTCGCCGAACGGTTATTTTTTTACCGTGAACGTTTAATTTGCTGCTATATATGCAATTTTATCGCGTTATGCCAATCTGCCTGTTAGTATGAGTACGTAAACAGGCAGATAATCGGAGGAATTCGTGACTCGCTCGCATAGTTCTAGCTCAAATAAACGCTCTGTTTCAATGGCTGATGTTGCGCAAGCCGCTGGTGTTTCTCAGCAGACCGTTTCTCGTGTTGCTAATGGTGCTCAAAACGTGAGCAAGGCAACGCGAGAAAAAGTCCAGGCCGCAATGGAGTCCATGGGCTTTAGGCCAAGCTTTGCAGGTAGATCATTGAGGTCTGGCTCGTATCAATCGGTGGGACTTTGCTTGTACGATATTCGCGAGTTTGGTAACTTAGCCACGCTTGATGGCATTGTTTCTGCAGCTCGTGAGCATGAATATGCAATTACGATGATTGAGAAAGGCTCCGACGACGGCTTGTGCCTGCAGGATATTTCTCATCGTATGTCCAATCTTCCCGTTGACGGCATGATTATCAGCATGAGCCTTATGGCATCAGACTTTGAATCATTTGTGCCGCAGCCAGGCCTTGGAACAGTCCTTCTTACTATGCACGAGCATCCTTATTGCACAACCGTTGACTCAGATCAGTATGGTTGTTCAAAGCTTGTTATTGACCACCTCTATGAGCTTGGTCATCGCAAGATCCGTTTTGTAGCAGGCCCTTCATACTCCATTGACTCGCAATTTCGCGAGAAGGGCTGGCGAGATGCCATGTCTGAGTATGGGCTAGAAATTGTTGAGCCTTTAGCTGGCGATTGGACCGCCAATAGTGGCTATGAAATTGGTAAAAAACTGCGAGAAACTCGTGATTTTACTGCAGTTTATGCAGCAAATCTGAGGCGGGGTATGAGCCTGAAGCAATTAGAATTGCTCCAAAGCTTATTGTTCGTACCACCACAGCGGCACCACAGAAGTAGAGAAGTCTCTTAAAAAGTCGGGTTTCTCGCCATAATCAGCTATACTGTTCAGGCAATAGTTGATTAGAGGAGTTGTATGTCTGAGTCACCAAATAAAGAGTTAGGCTGGTCAGTTCAGGTTTCCTTGGACACGCATGAGATTCGTGCAGGAGAGACTGTAACTGCTACTCCTAAGATTATTGGTGCAGACCCTGAGGGCTTTAAATTTCACTATGTGTGGAGTTTGAACGACCGTTGGGATGAGGGTTTTTGGGATACCACAGAGCATCAATTTGGTGATTCAATTCCTAATACGTCGTGGACATATACCTTCCCGGAGCCTGGTCGCTATCATCTCTACATTGATGCATTTGACACACACAACAACCCTCAGACAGTTACTGCCTGGGTAGTTGTTGCTGGCGATGACGATTTTATGCGTCCACCGCTTCCATCTGAAGACGCAGAGACCGTTGTTGCGGTAAACGGCGTTTC
>JAHACE010000326.1 GCA_018376005.1 Atopobium sp.
CTAGGAGCTCGGTTGTTTTCACGTGAAACCTCTCTATAAAAAACGGGACGTCATAAGGCGTCCCGTCACATTGCTTGTAAGTGAGGCTTATGCCTCCTGATAGCCCTCGCCAGCGTTCTCCTGCTCGTGGGACTCAACGTTCTCGATACGAACAGCCTGAGCCTCAGCGGTTGTGGCGGTTGGCTCTGGAACAACAAAGGAGTCTGCAACAACATCAGCAGCGTCTGCAACAGTATTAGAAGCAGAGGTCACAGCGTCAGAAAGTGACTCACGGAGCTGATCCATGCGCTCGCGAGCAAGATCAACCTTTGCGCGGAGCTCGTCGGTCTTTGCGTCAACAGTAGGCTTGACCTCGTCAATCTTAGTGCTCACAACCTTAGATGTGCGCTCATAAGAATCAAGTGCGGAATCCCATGCGTCATTGACAGCATCTGCAGCCAACGCACGAGTCTCCTCGCCGGAACGTGGAGCCAGGAAAAGACCAGCTACAGCGCCAGCAGCAGCACCAAAAATAGCGCCTAGAAAGAAACCAGCAGACTTCTTGCTCATAAGTACCTCCTGTTAAACAGCAAAACGCTGTACGTAATCATACCGCAATAAGGGCGTTTATCGAACGGGCTTTGGACGAGGAACGTTAATCATGTTCCAGTCGTCTGGGACGTCAGTGACCTCGGAGTCGTCCGTAGCGTCCTCTCGTCGGCGGGTGCCTCGGCAAGCTCGTCGGCGGGTGCCTCGGCGGCGTCGGCTGCGGGCTCGGCGACGTCTGCGGGTGCGACGGCGTCCTCGCCAGCTGCGTCGATGCCTGCGACCTCGGCGTTGTTCTCCTCAGCGTCCGCAACCTCAGCCTCAACTGCATCAGCAGCAGCTGCATCAGCGACGTCCTCGGAGGAGTTGTCGGCAGCGTAATCCTCTGTGTCTACGCTCTCTGCCTGGGGTGCAGCATCTGCCTCAGGTTCCGCGGAGTCTGCGAGCTCATCGGTCTTCTCGCCGTTAAGGCTCTGGATGAGCGCAACGAGGCCAGAGACGATTGCATTGATGTCTGGATCGGCGTCCTCCTGGTTGCCATATGCCCAGTTAAGGAGCCACACAGCGCTGGAAAGCGAAGCTGCAACTAGCACGTCGTCTGGACATGCGAGGATAATCTCGTAGAGGCCGCGACGGGAATCTACCAGGGAAGTCTTGCCGGAAGCAACGTCTCCCGCGAGGTTGGTCAGGGCCAGGAGCTCGACGGTTACGTGCTCAAGCAGGTGCGCAACCTCGGTGTCGTTGGCAACAAGGCCAAAGCGAGCGTCGGCGTCACCCAAGCACAGGTGCTCGGAAAGACCTGGCAAAAGCTCAAGCACGCGCTCAGTTGCCTCAGCGTTTTCTGAGGTCAGACGTGGCGCTTTAGCCGAAAACTCAACGGTAGCGGTCAAGTTTTTGGGTCCTACCACAACTTTTTTGATAGAAATCAACTGCGCCATTTCAACCTCTTTCTATTGGCTCACTCTATTGTAATCATTCTTTTAGTTATTCATTTTC
>JAHACE010000327.1 GCA_018376005.1 Atopobium sp.
CTATGCAGACCGTTACTCCTCGAGTTGCAAAGCGCAATGATCTTTCGGTAGATTACGGTGCGTATGTAGCAGGCCTTCTTGATGATAGTCCTGCAGAGGGTGCTGGTATTAAAAAGGGTGATGTTATTGTCTCTATTGGTGGAGAGCGCGTAGTTTCTGCTGATGCAGCTATTATTGCCGTTCGCTCTCACAAGATTGGAGAGACCGTTCCTGTAGAAATCATGCGTGGAGAAGACCGCCTTACTATCAACGTCACGCTTGGTTCTGATGAGACGCTTTCTTCTATGAAAGAGAAAGAAAAGAACAGCAAGAACGAAACAAACAACGATACTGATGATAAGCAGGATCGCACTGAAGATGATGATTCCTATAGGTATTATCGTCAGCAAAATTATTGGGAAGAGTTCTGGGATTACTTCACTAATCCTTATGGAGATAAAGACGTTAATTCCGATAACCAATAGCATTGCAGAAGTAATCTACGGCATTTTTGGTTAACACTCAGATTGCGTTTGCTGTGTTTGCGTTTGTTTGTTCTGCTATGAGTTAGGGGAGTCTTGTGGATTTACTTGTGCTGTTAGTTTTGGCTGTAGTCGCCATTCTACTTATCGTGAGCCTTGTCACACTTTCCTCTAAGCTTTCGCAAGTAAAGACGCTGCAAGAGCAAAGTCAAACATCATCTGCAGAGCTTATAAGAAGCTCCCAAGAGTTGGATCGTCGTGTTACGGATAACATGGCAAAAATGCAAGAGCTTATGGATACAAAGCTTGAGAAGGTAAGAGAGGTAGTTGATCAAAAGCTCACCTCAACTCAACCGAGCAGCTTGGCAAGGTCAGAGAGACTGTTGATAAGCAGCTCAGCGACATGCGTAAAGAGAATGAAGCAAAGCTTGAGCTTATGCGTCAGACCGTTGACGAGAAACTCCAGAAAACGCTCGATGAGCGTATGACCCAATCGTTCCAGCGCGTATCTACGCAACTTGAGCAAGTTCATCAAGGCTTGGGAGAAATGCGCGGCCTTGCAGAGGGTGTTGGAGACTTAAAGAAGGTTCTTTCTGGCGTTAAGACTCGCGGAATTGTTGGAGAAATTCAGCTTGGCGCAATTCTAAGAGACATTCTTTCTCCAGAGCAGTACGAAGAGAATGTTGCTACTGTTTCTGGTTCTACTGAGCGTGTTGAGTTTGCTGTTAAGTTGCCTGGAGAGTCAGGGGAGACCGTTTGGCTTCCTATTGATTCTAAGTTCCCAGGAGATACGTACGAGCATTTAGTGGATGCAATCAATGCAGGTAATGAGGAGGCGATTGCTGCTGCTAAAAAGGGCCTAGAGACTCGAATTAAGGCAGAGGCAAAAGATATCTCTACAAAGTATATTGCTCCACCAGAGACAACTAACTTTGCTATTTTGTTCCTTCCTTTTGAGGGACTTTATGCAGAGGTAGTCAGTCAGACGGGTTTGCTTGAGCAGCTACAGAGAGAGTATCGCGTTAAT
>JAHACE010000328.1 GCA_018376005.1 Atopobium sp.
TTTTAACGATTTTCTCGACATTTGTCATAAACGTGCAACGGATAAAAATTGCAATAGAAATGTATTAAATTTTAAGACAAATGTGAGTTATGCGGAAACTAAATAGTGGAAGCTGGATAGTTAACAATTTCATGAAATTTGAGCTTCAAAATTCTCAAGCATGAGGGACTGTGTACACTAAGAAAAAGACAGTTAAGAGGATGCACAATCTGCGCAAATAATGCGTGAGAGATACGTTTGAATGTGTTGAGCGGGGAGTTATGAACTCAAAAATTATTGATGACGCCTTGGACTTTGTGAAGCAGGTCTTCTCCACAGATTTTAGTGGTCACGATTACTTCCACACGTTGCGTGTGTACAAAATGGCTGTAAAAATTGGGCAAGAAGAGGGTGCTAATCAAGAGATTGTTGCCCTTGCTGCGCTTTTGCATGATGTTGATGATATTAAGCTTTCACCAGAGACGCATGAGCATAAGGATAGGGCCGTTGGTTTTCTGCGCCAGCATGCTGTCGACGAGGCCACTATCCAGGCAATTTGTATCGCAATCGATGAGGTTTCTTTCTCGGGAACAGACTCGGTAGTTCCTTCAACGCTTGAGGGTATGTGTGTTCAAGACGCAGATCGACTGGACGCGCTTGGTGCTGTTGGCATCGCACGTACCTTTGCCTATGGCGGAAGTCATGGTCGCGGTATGTATGACCCGGATGAGCCACCGACCCTTAATATGAGCAGTGAGGAGTATCACTCACACAAATCAACGTCGCTCAACCACTTCTACGAGAAACTCTTTTTACTGACAGACATGATGAATACGCGCAGTGGCAAAGAGCTAGGAAAAGCTCGCGAGAAGTACATGCGTGAGTAAGATATAGTTTTTAGCTATGTGAATTAGTTAAGTATTTGTATTTCACAAGTGAAGTGCTGATTGTCATACTGGTTTCTCGTAAGCAGTTCTAAGGGGTCATTATGGCAATCAAAAATGATAAAACTACTCCACATCGCTTTGATGTTGTTGGTAGCTTTCTTCGTCCAGAGAATCTTAAGCAGGCTCGTATTCAGTTTGAAAAAGGTCAGATTGATTCACATGAGCTCAAGCAAGTAGAGGACAAAGCTATTACAGAGCTTATCCAAAAGGAGAAGCAGGCAGGCCTTAAAGTTATCACTGACGGTGAGTTTAGGCGTGCAACCTGGCACCTTGATTTTATGTGGGCGTTCGAAGGTATTGGTCATGCGCCAACTAATACTGGACTTCCTTTCCACGATGAGATTGCAGAGATTGACGACACCTTCCTCGTAGGAAAAGTGGAGCTCATCAAAGAGCATCCCTTTATAGAGCACTTCCGCTTTGTTCAGCGGTTTGAGGACGAGACAACCGTTGCCAAGCTTACTATTCCTGCACCTGCACAGTTCATTGAGCAGTTCATTATGCCCATGAACCGCGAGCAGACTAACAAGTACTATGCCAACGACCAGGACCTTCTTGAAGACATTGTTGCTGGCTACGGTGCGTTTATTAAGCAGGTATATGCTGCAGGCTGTCGTAATCTTCAGCTTGATGACTGCTCATGGGGCGTGCTGGTTGACCCACGTGCAGAGCTTTTCTTTGG
>JAHACE010000329.1 GCA_018376005.1 Atopobium sp.
TGCAAGGTCGTATGAAGTTGCAGGACACCACGAAGCGCTGCCGTAAATAGAGTCTGAAAGCTGCTCGCCCTTCTCGCTATGTGTAGCAGCGCCAACAGCTTTGAGATATGGCGTATAGAGCGGAGAGTCTCCCGAGGTTCCCAGCACCGCACTGAGGCCGCCGCCAGCTGCAAAGCCAAACACAAAAATCTTTGATGTATTGCATGGGAGCAGCTCGTTGTTGTAGCGCAAATACCTGATAGCAGCCTTGAAATCTACCGCTGGCCAAGGAGATCCACCAGCGTAAAGCTCGTCCGAGCCTGTAGTTGAATCGTAACCGGCACTTCTACCGCGGAAACCTGCGTATACGTACACAAAACCAGCCTCAAGGTACGGGGCAAGGCCTTCGTATGCGTAGCTTGTAGGAGCGCTCTGAGGGAACAGCGTTGCTGTATTAATAGGCATAACAATAGGTGCGGTACGTGCGGTAAAGCTACCCACAACGGCTTTCTCGCTCACTTCGCACTCATAGGTAGAGCCCTTCTTGGTTCCCGAGAAGTACTTTCCAGGTACAAAGACCGAGAGCGTGTTTACCGACTTGCTTGCAGGCTTAGTGCAGTACTGAATGCCCAGCTGATAGTAGCAGTCGTTATCCTCGTCATAGCTCCACTGGGTCATGTCCAGCTTAAGCGACTTGAACTCTTCAAGGTCCACGTTAGATGCAGGCTGATTCGTATCCTCTGATGTCCTTGCCTGTGGAGTACATGCAGCTAAAGTACCTGCAGCTCCCAAAGCAGAAAGGGACAAGAATTCTTTTCTCGTAAAGGCCATAATTTCCCCTCGAATAGTTTATTCAGTGGAGGCAGCAACGACCGCTGACAGCAGGGCCTTTTAAGTAAAGTTCACCTGCGCGATGCATGTGGCAAGCAAACTCTCTGGATAGAACTCCCCTCTGGCGAGAAAATCAACGGTCAAGAGCTTGAGAAAACAAAGGAGCAAATCGTAGCGTTTTTTGCAATAAAAGGCATGACCGTTGAATTTGACCTCACTGGCGGAAAAAATTTCTGGATTGTATAAATTGCCCGCTTGACGAAGCGCTTGAGTCTGTTATAGTAAATAAGCTTTTCGAAGCACCAATGGCTGGGTAGCTCA
>JAHACE010000330.1 GCA_018376005.1 Atopobium sp.
AGCGTTTTGATTGGAATAACAGGCAGTTATTACTTAGACGCCTCTTCTGGAGGAATGATTGGACTCACCCTCGGCGTGGTTTTTTGTATCATTTTTATATTTAAGAGTTTACCGAGACTTACTTTTTGGCATATACTAAACAAGAACTAAGAAAGGAGGACCAATGCATACACTCAACACTTCAGAAGCCCAGCTCACGCACGCAACCCGCGCGCAAAAGCTCTTGCACAGGCAGGCCTCAGCGGCCCTCAGAACATCCATTGGTCTTATGGTCGGAGCTCTTCTTATTGCGATGATTCATTAAGGCTTCAACTCAAATAATCACCCAAGTTTGGCGAGAAACCCCTTCTATTCAAAGGGTTTCTCGCTAAATTTTTATATAAGTGTTTGAACGAGAATACCTACGGTTACTGACGCAAGGTTGGCCAAGATTGAAAGAGTCCATGGGGTGTTACTTACTCTTTTTACCTTGTATATAAGACCTTCAACAGCAATAACAACCAGCTCAACAATTATGACGCACGCCCAGTACTGAACGTCGTTAGCAACCACATCAACAAGGGCGCTTGTGATAAAAACGGCAATTGGATTAGTAAGCACTTGAGCAGCAACAACAATCAACAGTGCTTGATTGTCTTTAACGCCCAGCGATTTTGCGACAATAAGCTCAACAGTAATAGTCAGAATCAGACAAAACGCAAATATCGGAATAACGGTCATCAAATACGGCAACAAAAATATTTGGTCGTCCATGCCATTAGCCTTCTGCTTGGTTGCCTTCAGCGGCCAGTTTACCTTTAGCCACAGGATAATCTTCTCCTGCAAGTTCATCTTCAACCGCAAGAACCACAGTATCTTTGACCAGCGTAAGACCAACGCCCAACGCAAGTGCTGAAACCAAACTAATAACGGAAAGCATCACGGGATGCTCAACACGAAATCCCAAAAGCGCAGGCAGTGCACCCACGGCCAGAGAAAAACTAGCTAGACCGAACGCAGTACCTTTTGCGTTGGGCAAGATGTTTGCTAGAGATGCCAACGTAATGGACATGGTGAAGTTAAAGAAAAATACACCCAGGAGGCCCATAACTGGCACCTCCCATGAGGG
>JAHACE010000331.1 GCA_018376005.1 Atopobium sp.
AGAGTGCTTAAGCATCAGCGAGTTCACGCGCATCTCGTTTGAAACCAGCGTGGTAAGGCCGCGCTCAGCGGAAATTCCCGAGCATCCCAAGATGCACTTCGCGGCGCGAATCTGGTTGATTGAAGCAAGCGCAAAATCGCCGGTCATTGACTTCTTAGCTGGTCGAACTTCTCCGCCCGTGACTAAAACGGTCATCGATGGGGGATAGTCGGCGGCCAGAACGCTACCATTATTGGTAACAACCGTGATGTTCTCGGCGGTGATAAATTCCAGGACTTTTATAGCGGTTGAGCTGGTGTTAATGAAGACCGTGTCACCATCTTTAATCAGCTTGGCGGCGGCCTGGGCAAGCTTGAACTTTGCGGTTACCTGGTTAGAACTGAGTCCTGTCGAGAGCGGGTCAAGCAGCGTGGCCATGCCATAGCTTCGGGAAATGAGGCCTTGAGCTTCGAGTTCGTCAAGATCGCGGCGGATGGTAAGCGAAGAAACTTCAAATCTATCGGCAAGATCGCTAACGGAAACCTGGCGATATTGTTCAAGAAGGCTCATGATTGAGCTTCTGCGTGATGCTACAAATGAACGACTTGTGGCCATAAATCCCCCAATAGAGCTCAACTGCTGATAAACCTGTAGAATTACATTTAACTAATTCAGTTCTGTGAAAAACAACGTACAAATTGATAACACCTTTTGAACGGTTGTCGAAAAATTGTGTAGACGCTTTTCAGTAGAACTGAGTGTATCTTACCCTATTCAATGAACGTTTTGAATACTTAAACGGATATTATTTAGCGGTCAACGGTTTTTATGACGTAAATCTCTAAAGTGAGCATAGGGAAATTTGTTATACGGCAAGTCAAATGTCATATAAATTATTTATCTAATTGTTGAAGCGTTCAGAAGATTCAAGTTTTTATCATTAAGCGATGTGTTCTTGTGTGGTCTTGCTATAGTCCAACGCAAGGAAAGATTCACAGTAGCTACTGGAGAGGAGTGAATCGCATGCTACTTCGCGATATTTACGAGCAGAAGCATTATGCATTCGTAAAGACCCCTATGACGTGGGAAGAGTCTATTAGAGAGTGCTGCAAACCACTGGAGGCTGACGGAACAGTCAATCCAGAGTATGCAGACGACATTATCGAGTGCGTAAAGAAGTATGGCCCTTACATTGTTATTGTTCCAAACGTTGCAATGCCACACTCAACTGCTCGCATTGGCTCTAATGGCAAGACTGCTATTGGATTTATGCACGCTGATGTTCCTGTTAACTTCGAGGATGGCGACGATGAGAAGCAGGTTAAG
>JAHACE010000332.1 GCA_018376005.1 Atopobium sp.
GACGCTTTGGTTCTTGTTCTTGGGTGCCATGGGTGTTATGAACATGTTTGCTGACATTAGCGTTGTTCGAGCTCTTAACCCAGTCCGCGGCATTCTGTTCCTCTTTGATGGCAAGCTCAATGCAGCTGGCCTCATGGTTTTAGGCAGTGTCTTCCTTTGTACCACTGGTGCAGAGGCACTTTATTCTGACATGGGTCACGTTGGCAAGAGCAACATTTACGTAAGCTGGCCTTTTGTTAAGGTCTGCTTGATTCTGAACTACCTTGGACAAGGCGCATGGATCATCACTAACCACACCAACGAGAGCTTTAACGCTATCAAAGACCTCAATCCTTTCTTTGAAATGCTTCCTAGTCAGCTTAGACCATTTGCCGTTATTCTCTCTGCTCTTGCTGCAATTATTGCCTCTCAGGCACTGATTACTGGCTCTTATTCCATTGTCTCTGAGGCAATTAAACTTGATCTTATGCCTCACATTAAGATTAGCTACCCTTCCACAACTAAGGGCCAGATTTACATTCCACTTGTAAACAACATCATGTGGGTTGGCTGCATTGGCGTTGTACTTCTCTTCCAGAGCTCTGAGCACATGGAAGCTGCGTACGGTCTTGCAATTACCGTTACCATGCTCATGACCTCAATCTTGCTCTCTTCTCAAGCCTTACCAAGTTCTTCCACGGCGGCTACTTTACCGTTCTTATGGCTACCGCAATCTTTGTTGTCATGTTTGTCTGGCGCCGCGGTACCGCTGTTGAGAGGACGCAGAGCGTTTATCTCCCCGTAGATAAATACATTGACCAGCTCCGTAGCTTGAGTCACGATGCAGATTATACAACCCTCGCCGATAACCTGGTCTTCTTGACCAATGACTCTTCATTTGACAAGCTGGATCGTGACATCCTCTATTCCATCTTGGATAAGCGTCCAAAGCGTGCTAAGGCCTACTACTTTATTAACATCTCGCTGACAGACGATCCAAATACCCGTGAGTTTATCGTCAATGACTTTGGTACAGACTTCCTGTTCAAGATCACCCTGCGTCTTGGCTTTAGGGTAAACCAGCGTATTAACACCTATCTGTATCAGATTGTTGGTGACCTGATTAAGAACAATCAGCTTGCGCCACAAAATCACAAGTATTCCATCTACAAGGAGCACTCCGAGATTGGTGACTTTAGATTCTGTCTGCTGCGTAAGGTACTAGCTCCAGAGACTGACATCAACGGTTTTGACGCTCGTTGCCTTGAGCTCAAGTACTTTATTCGTCGCATCTGCGGATCTCCTGCTCGTGACGCAGCTCAGACGGGTTCTATGCCACTTGTTGAGGCTCCTATGAAAGAGCGTATTGCAGAGATTGAGGAAGACGAAGATATCTTTGCAGAAGCGCTGCACAAGGAGCGCGTTGAAAACGCAGCTACTGTTGCAGACTACGTTGGTGGCGATACCGCTAGCTTCCGTCCTCTTAAACTTGACGAAGAAGAGGCTGATGAAGATGTCTTTGAGGAGCAACAAGACTCCAATCACTAGGCCTAGCGCGTAGTAGTTTTACTTCTCATAACAAAAGCCGACAGATTGTATCTGCCGGCTTTTCCTTTAAACCATATGTCTCAAGCAAAACTCTGAGACACTACTCCTTCAGCGCCAAGTGCTTACTCCCCCAGTGCCCACGTAAGGAATCGCGAGAAACCCGCCTCATCGTTAGTGAGTGTGATATAGGTTGCTGCCTCAAAATCTTCACGACGAGCGTTAGCAACTGCCGT
>JAHACE010000333.1 GCA_018376005.1 Atopobium sp.
CGCTCTTAATGCAATCCACTACATGCACGATAAGTACAGCTACGAGCGCATCCAGATGGCTCTGCACGATGAGCATGTTCACCGTTGGTTTGCAACAGGTATCGCAGGCCTTTCTGTTGTTGCCGACTCCCTCTCTGCAATCAAGTATGCAAAGGTAAGGGTTATCCGCGATGAGACTGGCCTTGTTACCGATTACGTCACTGAGGGCGACTTCCCTAAGTATGGTAACGATGACGACCGAGTTGACACCATTGCTCATGACATCGTTGAGATTTTCATGAACATGATTCGTCAGAACCACACCTACCGTGATTCTGTTCCAACAACTTCTATCCTGACTATTACCTCAAACGTTGTATATGGTAAGGCTACCGGCAACACCCCTGACGGCCGCCGCGCGGGCGTTCCTTTTGCTCCTGGTGCTAACCCAATGCACCACCGCGATACCCACGGTGCCGTTGCGTCTCTAGCCTCTGTTGCTAAGCTTCCATTTAACGACGCACAGGACGGTATTTCCAATACCTTCTCAATCATTCCTAATGCTCTTGGCAAGGGCTCTGACGTCTACTTCCATGGCAGTGAGCTTGACCTTGAGCACATCGACTTCTCTGATATGAATCTTGATATTCAGATTGAGAACAAGATTGATTGCGCCTGTGAGGCAAACCCATCCGCAGCTGAAGGTGCTGAGGATCGTAAATAACAAGCCCTGGCGAGAGCTATGCCGAGAAGGGCGGTCATCACCTTAACGTTAACGTATTTACTAAGGACACTCTTCTTGATGCTCAGGCACACCCAGAGAAGTATCCTCAGCTGACCATTCGCGTTTCTGGTTACGCTGTTAAGTTCAACTCCCTTACCAAAGAGCAGCAGGATGACGTTATTTCTCGTACCTTCCACGACGCTCTCTAAGGATTTCTTGTCCATGTCTTGTTCTGATACCCACATGGATCTCAATGACCCGCTCACAGTTTGTGGGCGGGTCCACTCTATTGAGACCTTTAACCGTAATAGAGCTTTTTATAGAAACGGTGGAATTACGGCTACTGGTGGTGAACCACTCGCTCAACCAGAGTTTATTGGCGCTCTATTTGAGGCGGCTCATAATGACCCGCAAGGACGCATTCATACCTGTCTTGACTCTTCTGGCATTGCGTATAATCCAGAAACTCCAGAAAAATTTGAACGCGTTCTTGATAACACTGATTTAGTACTCCTTGATATCAAGCACTCTGATCCAAAGGGCCACATTAGTCTTTGCGAAGTGGGCTCAGAAAGACCACTTGCGTTTGGCGATGAGCTTAACCGTAGAGGCATTAAAGTTCTTATCAGACATGTTGTAGTGCCTGGAATTACTGATTCACCAGAAGAACTTGCTGGCGTTGGTAGAATCATTGCTAACTGGGATAATGTTATTGGATTAGATCTACTTCCCTATCACGTGATGGGCGTAAAAAAGTATGAAGAGCTAGGTATCCCTTACAAACTTGCTGACACTCCTGCCATGGAT
>JAHACE010000334.1 GCA_018376005.1 Atopobium sp.
GATCTGCGGCTACGTTTACGCCAGTGCAGGTGAGGGCGAGTCTACGACCGATTTGGTTTTCTCGGGCCATGATCTTGTTGTCGAGAATGGCCGTGTGCTCGCCGACTCTGGCGTGTTTGGCGAGGGTATCGCGGTGTCCGAGATTGACGTGCTGTCGCTGGCGGCTGACCGCAGGCGCACGTCGACGTTTGAGGTTGCTCCGACGCCGGAGGATTACAAGCACCTGACCACGTACTTCTCGCTGGAGTTTGACGGTGAGGGCGGCAACGAGCACGCCGCCGCAGGTCACGGCCACGACAGCGAAGGCGAGGGCGTCGAGCTTGCAATCCGCACGCCCCTGACCAGGTTCGTTGATCCGCACCCGTTTGTGCCCGCGATGGATGATGCTCGCGCAGCACGCTGCGAGGAGATCCTGTCGATTCAGGCTCACGGTTTGGCTTCAAGGCTGGCACACACCGGCTCTGACCATGCGGTTATTGGCATTTCGGGTGGACTTGACTCTACGCTGGCCCTTCTCGTCACGGTGCGAGCGTTTGACCAGCTGGGATACGACCGCTCGGGCATTGTAGCTGTGACGATGCCGGGATTTGGCACCACGGACCGCACGTACACCAACGCTATTGAGCTGGTGCAGTCGCTTGGCGCCGACGGTTGGGCAACGTATAACGGTGACCAGATGTCCATGTATGGCGTAAATGCATCGGTGCCAAAGACGCTGGTCAGGTACCTTGTCGATTACTGCGCCGACGCTTATGAGGAGCAGGGCGAGGACGAAATTGCTCACGTTTTGCGCGACGTTCTGGACACACCGGTTTCTCCTGAGCTGCTGCCATCCGCGGCAGACGGTTCCATTGAGCAGAAGACGGAGGACCTGGTTGGCCCATACGAGTTGCACGATTTCTTCTTATTCCACGTGCTTCGTCACGGAAGTGGCCCGCTCAAGGTTCTGCGTCTTGCCGAGTGCGCATTTGGCACAGGTACTGACCAGGAGATTTACGACCACGAGACTATCGTGCACTGGCTAAAGGTGTTCTATCGCCGCTTCTTCTCGCAGCAGTTTAAGCGCTCGGCGATGCCTCTGAACTGGAGAGTTTGGAGGCGTAAGCGCGCGTGGTAGCGCGTAGCGCGCGTGGGTTGTAGCGTGGTTGAGCGTAGCGCGGCAGATTATAGCGCGGTAGCGCGCATTTCTTAGGCGTTCAGTACCCGGCTATTCATGAAAATGAATAGCCGGGTACTTTTATGCAGGCTGATTTTCGCTTTGGGTGGGGAAGAGGTGGTTTTGGCCCAAAAATGGCTCCCAAGTGGTAAAAAATGCGTTTAGTTGGAGTTTACAGAAATAACAGGATTCTATGCATCGAGTCTACCTGCTGTTTTGCTTTGGACAAATAATCAGAAATC
>JAHACE010000005.1 GCA_018376005.1 Atopobium sp.
AACTGGTTTTTAGACTGGAATTCGCGTGAGGTTTTTAATGAAACCTATTTAAACTACAAGAGAGAATACGAGAGCGGGATAGAACAACAGATTTCTGATGATGATTTAATTCAATTAACTAAAAAACTCTCTATAACCTATGCTCTGGCAAACAGTCAAGATAGTTTTGATTTTGTGCAAAGATATTTAGATTTCTTAAATAATCAACTAGAAGATGCACAAAGTGGGCGTCAAACTGCGGAATCTATCTACGACTTACAGGCCAAGCAACTATACTATGAGCATCTTTCGCGATTGGGAAATAGCGCACTCTACAAAGACGCACAACAATACCCTTTGATTGAAATGATGGCGTCTCTGTTTTTAAATAGAACACCATTAGCCATCTATGCAGCTATCGGTATATTTTCATTCATCGCTGCAAAAAATAGTCATAGAAATAAGCTATTGGGAAATAGGCAACTAACCTTTGTAAAATTTCATATATCAAAATGCCTATCTATTCTTTTTACAGGAATAATCTCGTTCGCTATTTCTATTGCGCCATTACTCGTATATGCACTGGTTCGTAATGGTTTAGGACTACCAGATTACCCTGTAGTATTTAGAAGAGGTGGCGAAATTATTTATTCCTCCGCGCTTCAATTAATCACATCACAGCTTATACTTATTTGTCTGTTTTCAATTCTAGTCATCACCTTCTATGAATTGCTATTGACTATTTCTAAAGAGCCAACTATTTCTCTACTTATAGTCTTCATCCTGTTATGCGTACCGTTTTATCCAAAATATTTCTTAACACGAGACTTTCAACATTCAATTATCAAATGGATACCGCTCACGTATTTGGATTCTAAGTCAATAGTGGGAGCTTTAGAAATCTTCCCTACCACGGATGTATTTAAGTTTGGAAGAATTTCGTATTTTGAAGTTTGTCTCGAAACACTTCTATGGATCTTCATTTTGATAGTTATGACTTTAATTATTGCTTTGATCAATAAAGCAGTTATAAAAAGCAAATTGACTAAACATAATCCTATCAAATGGGCAATTATTGGATAAAAGATGCTTACAATTCGTAGTAGGTACGCCGACAACAGCCGACGTACCTACTGTCGAAGTAATAACAATCTGCATCACTCGTAAATAGCCTCAGCCTTTTGGAAACATCACTTTGATCTTGTAATGACCAATAAAATAATACCTAATAATACTAAAATCCAAAAAGCAGGCTGAAGAAGTACGCCCACTAAAGGAAATTCCATTCCAAGAATCATGTTACCCTACACTCAGCCAAGATGCGCCATTAGGATAAAACTCAACATAGCATGTCCATGTACTTATATTACCTATAACAGGTGACCTCACAGTAAACGTATAATGGATTCCCAATACGCTTCCGCCTTCAATAATAGATGCTTTGTATGTCATATTTGTAACGGTCGAAAAATTAAAATGAACCCAAGTGTTTATAAGTGGTCCGACAATTTTTGGATCATTGTTGTCTACTACTGCAACAACATACAAAGTTTCAGGAGTTAATCCAACTACAACAGATTGAGAAGCTGTGAAATTTTTATACGTATTACAAATGAAACGACTACTTAACTCAACCAATTCGCTCCCAGAGTATGTTCTTTGAATAATTTTTGATCCTTCGGAAAGCGCTTGATTTTCAAAATCTTTCCAGCACTCATCTGGGCTCTTATTTACCGAGTCCTCAGCATACAGCCGATTTGGAATGAATGATGTTACTCCAATTATGGCTGATCCAATTAAAAAATCTTTTCGGCTTAATGATGAATTTTTCTTTTTCATAACTTCCTCCAAACTACGTATGTAACCTGCAGGTGATTTCATTATATATTTATATAAAAAGAATTACATAAAATTCCGTAAACGCATTAAAAATACCGCTTACAGAAATTAGGGCAGATAGAAATTAAGGCTGATAAAATTAAAGATTGTGTGAGGAAAATTCTTTTATTGAAATAAAATAATGAAAGCAAAAATTTGAGATTAACAAGGAGTCATTATGCCAAACGAAGGCAGTTATGAAGCAGCTGTTCGCCGTTCTGATGAAATCCAAGCTGATTTAGCCGAGCATGCAGGAAAGTTCAACATGCTTACAGGGGATCGTCCCACCGGAAGGCTTCACCTTGGCCATTACTTTGGCACTATTGTTGAGCGCGTAAGACTCCAAAATCTTGGTGTTCATACCAATATTATTATTGCTGACTATCAGGTTATTACAGACAGAGACACTACTGAGCATATTGCAGATAATGTCTACAATATGGTTATTGATTATCTGGCCTGCGGAATTGATCCAGAAAAGACCATGATTTTCACGCATTCTGCAGTCCCAGCTCTCAATCAGCTTATGTTGCCGTTCCTCTCGCTTGTTACCGAGTCTGAGCTACATAGAAATCCAACCGTTAAGGCAGAGCAGGAAGCATCTGGCCATGCTCTCACCGGTCTTCTCCTCACTTATCCTGTTCACCAGGCATGCGACATTCTTTTCTGCAAAGGAAATGTTGTTCCTGTTGGTCGTGACCAGCTACCTCACATTGAGATTACCTCTAAGATTGCGCGTCGCTTTAATGAGCGCTACGGAAAGGTATTCCCAGAGGTTTCTGGTCTTCTTACCTCTACCCCATTGATTCCAGGTCTTGATGGCCGCAAGATGAGTAAGTCTTACGGTAACGCTATCTCGCTTTCTATGACAGCTGAAGAAACTGCCAAGCTCATCAAGAAGTCTAAGACTGACTCTGAGCGCATGATTACCTTTGACCCAGACAATCGTCCTGGCGTCTCTGCACTTCTTACCACTGCTGGTATTTGTACTGGTCGTGATCCAAAAGAGATTGCTGAGGAGATTGGCATGGGCGGCGGCGGAGCTCTCAAGGCTTACGTCATCGATGCAGTTAACACTTACTTTGAGCCAATTCGTCAGAGGCGCGCAGAGTTTGCAGCTCAACCGGACCTTATTCGCGACATCATCCACGATGGAAACGCTCGTGCAAACGTTATTGCTAACGCCACGCTCGACGAGGTTCGCGAGGCAATGGGAATGGTCTACTAAGTGTCTGAGCTCACCTTACATGTTGAACGTATGAGCTATGGTCCAGATGCCATCGCTCATACTCCAGAAGGAAAAACAGTCTTCATCTCTGGTGGCGCTGTCCCTGGAGATACCGTCAGTGTACAGATTACCGAGGATACAGACAGGTTTTCTCGCGCACAACTTGTAAAGGTCTTGGAAGCATCTGCGTTCAGAGATCCTCACCCCAATCCCTTTGTGGCGCTCACGGGTGCCACCCCTTGGGGCAACATTGTCTACGAGCAGCAACTTGTCGAGAAACACAACGGCGTGATATCTGCTCTTGAACGCATTGGGCATTTTTCACACGACGATGTTTCTGAGCTGGTAAAAGACATTGTTTCCCCTGGCGAACCATGGGGCTATCGCAACAAAATTGAACTGGCATTTAAACGCAATAGCAATAAAACCCTGGTAGGCATGTATGCGCCTAATGGACAGGACATTGTTCGCATTAAAGACTGTCCGCTCTTAGATAAAAGCAACCAGAAGGCAGTTGGAGCTGTAAGCGGTGCGCTCTCCTACCTCTCGGGCTCTCACGAGCTTGATATAGAGCGTATTGGCATCAGGGTGTCTAGACGTACCAAAGAACTTGAGGTGGCGCTCTGGACCGCTCCAAGCGGCTTCCCACGTACACAGATTGCTCGCGTTTTAGGCGACGCAGTAAAGGCAACAAGTGTTGTCCGCGTTATGACCAAGGGCCCCAGTAAAGCCCGCCGCGTTGTAGGCGTAGAGCGTCTGAGTGGCTCCGGCTCATGGAGCGAGCTCATTGACGGCCAGAAGATGCAGCTTTCTGCTCCTTCTTTTTTCCAGGTCAATACCAAGGGTGCCGAGAAACTCGTTGAGCTTGTGCTTTCTGGTTTGGATGTTCAGCCAGATGACGAGGCAATGGATCTTTACTGTGGAGCAGGAACCTTTACGCTTCCTCTAGCAAAGCGTGCAGGATTTGTTTCCGCTGTTGAAGCCTATGGTCCAGCGGTAAGAGATCTTCGTCGCAACCTTGAGTTGGCCAAGCTTGATAACGTCGACGCAGTAGGCGGAGACGCAGGTAGAGAATTCCCTGACACAGATGCTGACGTAATTATTGTTGACCCTCCTCGTGCGGGACTTGCTCCAGATATAATTCAACAGCTTTCTAAGCAGCCTGCACGCGCTATTGCGTATGTTTCCTGTGACCCTGCAACACTTGCGCGTGACCTTAAACGCTTTGTTGAGATTGGCTCATACAAACCTGTGAGCGTCACACCAGTAGACCTATTCCCACAGACCTTCCATACGGAGTGTGTTGTATTGATGTCAAAAGTTGCACCTACTAAGTAAAAAAGTGTAGAAAACAAAGGCTTGTACAATTCAACGTATGATGAATTACTGGTACCCAAACCAAAGAAAAAGAAATAATTAAATTAGAAGTTGTAGAGGGAAATATGAGAATCGGAGTTATTCAAGCAAGTTCGCAAGCGTCTAAAAATCAAATAATCTATGATGCTGTAGTAAAGTACGCTCCAAAGAAATCTGAGGTTATAAATTTTGGTTGTACGATAGAAGAAAATGAAAAATATTCGTATATAGAGATTTCCATTCTTGTAGGCATATTGTTGGCAAGTAGGACAATTGATTTCGTTGTTACGGGCTGTTCTTCCGGACAAGGAATGATGCTTGCTTGTAATAGTATGCCTGATGTCATTTGCGGGTATGCACCTACACCGAATGATGCCTATTTATTTGCTCAGATTAATAATGGAAATGCGATATCATTACCATTAGGTGAAGATTATACATGGTCAGGCACTGAAAATCTTGAAAGAACAATAGAAGCTCTTTTCTCAGAGCCATTTGGGCAAGGATACCCCAAAAGTGAGGCAGAGAGAAAGGTAAGAGATGCCGAGACACTTAAAGAAATAAGAAGAATCGGACAGGTTCAGTTTGAAGAGTTCGTAAATGTATTAGATATATCATTGTTTGAATCAATAAAGAGGAAACAGAATGTAATTGAGAATGTAAAGGTGTATGGGAAGAAAGAAATAGCTGATTTAATTAAATGAGCAAATCCCAGTTTGTCTAGGTAATATCTTTTAACGATAACCTTATACTATCGTTAAAAGGTTCATGGATTTGTTCCTACATACAAATATAACTACTTGGCGTACTTAGTTTTCACTCGTTTCATGTGGAAAACGTTTGCTTGCTTAAACGGGTTTAAGTTCGGAGATTCAATGGGATATATAAATTCCATCAAAATTGCCATGCTCGTCTTTCCCGTTTTGGCATTTTTGATTACCTTGCCCTATATGATTATCAACTATCGCAAATACGGTTCTGTCAATAAGCTTAGAACTTTGATTTTGTACTCTTTTGTTTTGTATCTGCTCACCATGTATTTCCTGGTGATTCTGCCATTACCAGATCCAGATACGGTGCATACCACCTACACGCAGATGCTTAACCTGGTTCCTTTTACCTTTGTTTTGGATTTCTTAAAAGAAAGTCCTTTTGAGATTTCTAATCCTGCAACATGGGCTCTTTCAGTAAAAGACCCAACGTTTTACGTCCCTGCTTTTAACGTTTTGATGCTCATACCCTTTGGTATGTATCTTCGTTATTACTTTAAATGCAGTTTCAAAAAGACACTTTTGCTTACTGCACTTCTTAGCTTGTTCTTTGAACTAACTCAGCTCTCAGGTCTTTATTTCTTATATCCAGGACCTTATCGTCTTGCCGATATTGACGATATTATTCAAAACACCACAGGTGGCTGCATTGGTTATGCTCTGGGAGCGCTAGCAATGTGGCTGTTGCCTTCAAGAGATAAAATTGACGAGGAAGCGCTTGAGGCTGGTTTGCAGGTTACACAAATCCGTGTTGGCCTTTCATTACTCATTGATACATTTATTGTGGCCATTCCTTATAACCTCTCAAACACAACGCTTCCTTTTTCGCTCTTTATTGCTCTCTACTTTGCTGTTGTTCCACTCTTTAATGGCAAGACACTTGGTAGCGCCTTATTGCGTTTTAAGCTCTCATACAAAAAGCAAAGAGTTTCTCGCACCATGCTACGAGGCTTACTCATTACAGGCTATTTCTATCTAATTCCTGACGGTCTGTTGTATTTGACTAATGAGTTTAATAAGACTCCAGACTCAATGCTATTCCTAGCGCTATTCCCCATTATATTTGCGGCTTTAATTCTTTTTCTTGTTATTACTGCCGTGCTAATGCTCATGAACAAGCGCTTTTTGTTTGATCGGCTATCTGGCTCCTACTACACAAGCACAGTACAAAATGGACAGACTACTGAAATTGATATAGTGGAAACTACAGCAGAGACTGAAAAAGACATTTAAGAGCATCAGGTGTGATCTTAAAAACAGACAAGAAAGGGACGCGTGGACTTACTGATGAAAGAAGAATGTGATAGCCCTATTACCCTTTATACACCGTCTTTAGAAGATCTTTGGTTTCGCCAGAAGATGATGGCAGATGAAGAAACAATGTCATATAACCATACCTGGGGAGGAACAATTCCCTTTCCAAAAGAAGTGTGGCATGGCTGGTATGATTTTTGGATTGTAAAGCACGAGAATAAACGTTATTACAGGTATTTAAGGGATAGTAGCGATACTTTTGTTGGAGAAATTGCCTACCATTACGACAGTGATCAAAATCTTTTTATGGCAGATGTCATAGTCTATGCTCCATTTAGAAAAAGGGGCTATGGCAGCATTGGATTATATCTGCTCTGTAACGCTGCTAAACAGAACGGCATTAAGCTGCTCTACGATGATATTGCCATAGATAATCCATCGGTCACGATGTTTTTAAAGAATGGATTTGTTGAAGAGTACAGAACGAGCGAATTTATCATGCTCAAAAAAGAGCTATAGACTGTTCCAACAAGACAGATGTACTGAATGAAGTAGTTGTACTAAAAATTAAACCTTTTATATATGCAGGTCAGATGTGCACTTAATAACCAAAGTAATGTTCTTTCAATTATCTGTGCCTTTGTTGTTGCATAACAGCAAAGAAACGTGTAAAAAATACATTGCAATCAAGTACTCTTGAATGCAAGATAAGTATTACTCGAGTAAGGGGCTCGAGATACGGAGAGGAATGTATTATGAAGGCAACAGTTAATGAGGATTGCATCGGTTGCGGTCTCTGCGAGAGCACTGCTCCTGAGGTATTCGAGATCGGCGACGACGGTCTTGCTCACGCTATTGAGGAAGAGGTTCCTGAAGCTGCAGAGGACGCAGCACAGGAGGCTTGCGACGGCTGCCCAGTCACCGCTATTGAGCTTGACTAGTTTTTAGCTTAGCTTTTCTTTCTTAGCATGTAAGCCTGATGGGTTTCTCGCCTATCAGGCTTCTTTTTTTGGGTACAGTATCAGCATAAGCACAACTGATAGGAACGCATATGATTCTTGCATCACAATCCCCTAGGCGCCTTGAGCTTATGCAGTCTATGGGTATAGATCCACAGGTAATGCCTGCTGATATTGTCGAAATTTGTAGAGAGGACGAGAAGCCCCTTGCGCTTGTAAAGCGCTTGGCTCAAGAAAAAGCCATTGCAATATGTTATAAACTCATGGAGCAGCCTAACTTTGAGCAGCTCAACAATGAGATTGTTCTTGCAGCAGACACCATTGTCTGGACAGACGACGGTGAAGTTTTTGGAAAGCCGAGAAATGTTGAAGACGCAAAATATATGCTTTCTAAGCTTTCTGGTCAAACTCACCATGTATCCACTGGTGTTGCTCTGCGCCGCTTTAAGGCCTTCAAGTCCCCCTCTCCTAACGGAGCGCCCTCTGTTGTTGCCGTAGCGTTTGTGGAGACTACTGACGTCACGTTCTTTGAACTCTCTGAAGACGAGATTGCCGCCTATGTTGCCTCCGGTGAGCCAATGGATAAGGCCGGTGCTTATGGCATCCAGGGAAATGGTCGCTATCTGGTCCAGAGCATTCAAGGAGATTACGAGAATGTCGTGGGACTCCCCGTCTCTTTGCTTTCTCGCGAGCTGGTTAAATTTACCGGCAATCATGACTATCTAGAGCATGCCCTAGCAGGACGTAAGCACTAAAGCTGCTTCTATAAATGAAAACCCTCGTATCGCCAGCGAATGAACTGCCTCCCATTTCTTGGATACGAGAAATGGGAGGCAGTTCAAAACACACTTAAGTCAGATAATCTGTCAAAAAGACGTATACATGACGCTGAAAATACCTCTAATGTGCAGATTATCTTTATTAGGTGTGTAAAATGCCCGCATCTGAGCAGATTATCTGACTTAGGTGTGTTCCGTAGATACTGAATTTACCGATAGTTAAATTTCTTATATAAGTCTATTCATATTTAAGCATATTAGATGAAGTTTATGCATAGAGATGCATATCAAGCAGTACGACCTCTAGCTGCCTGGCTATCTTGATTAGGAACATGTCGATTCTTCAGCAGAACCTACCAAAGCTGCGCTATTTTGTGCGCCAGGCCTAAAAGCCGACGCTAACACGCTACAGAATCATAATCACCCGCATATGAACTGCCTCCCATTTCTTATGTCCAAGAAATGGGAGGCAGTTCAGGATGCGAGGGTTTTACTTTTAGATTTAAAAGAACGTTTAGTTGAACTTAACAACTTTCTGAGCTACGCGATAGCCACCAATAGTGACCGTCTTACCAATCTTGCCAGGAAGGTTTGTAGCAGTGCCTACAAGACCGTAGCGAGCCTTGCGGTACATCTTCTTGTCATAAGCGCGAAGCTCATCCCAGAGCTCCTCAAGCTGGTCCATAGCGTCCTCACGGTCGCTCATCTTAGAGAAAACTGAGCAGATAGCCATGATGATAGTGAAGTAACTCATCATGTACGTCTGAAGACGTGGAGAAGAGATATCGTCGTAGATGTGATATGCGTGCATCATATTGCGCGCTACGCGCCAGTAGTGATCAACGCGGCTTGTTAAGACCTTCTCGTTAACTGATTGATCGTCTCGGCCAATGAAGTAACGATACAGGTCAACATCAACGTAGTAGATAGTCTTTACCTTAGGGAATGGAACGTAGGCATAGACGTTATCCACATAGAAGGTATGCTCAGGCATCTGGATATTTGCAGAGCGCAGAACCTCAACACGGTAGGTAATTGCGTGCATCAAAAGGTACTGAGACAGCTTGAAGCGGCCAATCTCTTCCCAGCCAATAATCTTGTTGGTAGGAACCGCGTCGCGATAGTCTACAAAGTTTTGGGTGTTATCCTCAACGTGCTCGTAGACGTAGTTGGAGAGTACCAGGTCAACAGGATTATCAGAGGCAATAAAGGTGCGGAGCTGCTGAAGGAAAGTCTTCAGAGCGTCCCCGTCTACCCAGTCATCTGAATCAATGTTTTTGAAGTACACACCGTCAGCATGAGAAACAGCCTTCATAACAGCAATGCCGTGGCCACCGTTTTCTTGGTGAACTGCCTTGATGATGTTGGGGTAACGCTCCTGCCAAGCATCAGCTTTAGCGGCAGTATCATCCTTTACAGAGCCGTCATCAACAATAACAATCTGCACGTCATCGGCATAATCAGAGCCCTCAAGAATTGACTCAATGCAGTGATCCATGTACTCCGAAGAGTTATAGCATGGAATACCAAAAGTAATTGTCTTTTTCATGCAAGCTCCCTATGCCTGATGAGCAATAAGCTCGTCAGAAAGTTCCAGTGCAGAAGCAACAACGCCATCCATATCGTAGTAACGATACTCAGCAAGACGACCAACTGCGTGGAAGTTCAGAATGCCAGAAGTGCGCTCCTTGTAAGAGCGATACAGCTCCTGATTTTCTGGCTCGAGAATAGCGTAATAAGGAGTCTGACCACTCTCTGGAACATAGGCGTGCGAGTACTCACGCATGATGGTTGTTTTACCAGGAAGAACCTGACCAGTCATATTCTTGAACTCAGTGATGCGAGTAAAGTCCTCACTGGTGGTGTAATTAACAGTACCAACAGACTGGAACTGATCCTGGTCAAGTGTCTCAAACTGCATATCAAGCGTACGATATGGCAGAGCGCCCTGATCAAGGTTGAAGAGCTCATCCAGAGGGCCGGTGTAAATTACCTCACCTGCAAATGGTTTCTCGCAAACAGCCACGTTAGAAGCGGTGAGCTTCATGATGTCACGGACATCAACATCTAGGAAGACGTCAATTAAATCATGGTCAAGCATGTTCTCAAAGAGCTTGGTGTAACCCTCTTTTGGCATGCCCTGATAGGTTGCACCTGGGAAGTAACGATCGTCATCGCCGACAAAGATTGGAACGCGGCCCGTAATGGACTTGTCAATCTGGTCTGGAGTCTTACCCCACTGCTTCATGGTGTAGTGCAAAAAGACGTTCTCATAAACGTAATCGGCAATCTCTTCCAGATCTGGATCGTTCTTCTCGCGAAGCTCCATGATAGGAACTTTAACGTTCTCACCAAACGTGAGAACCAGCTTCTGATAGAGTTTCTCGCCACGCTCTTCTCCAAAGGCAAGCTTCAAAGACTGGTGGTTAAAAGGAACAGGCATGAGCTGGCCGTTAATATTAGCCAGAACTTTATGCTGGTAGTTAGTCCACTCAGTAAAGCGCGAGAGGAACTGGTGAACGCGGTCACTCATGGTGTGATAGATGTGTGGACCGTACTCGTGAACAAGAACGCCCGCGTCATCAAGGCGATCGTAAGCGTTACCGGCAATGTGGTTTCTGCGCTCAAAGATTGCTACCTTTGAATTGCAGTTTTCTGCCATACGACGAGCAACAACTGCACCCGCATAGCCAGCTCCAACAACAATAACATCGTAGTTGTCGGGGTTAAAACCGGCAGGAAGACCATGATTGATAGACATGTAAACCTCCGTGTGCGCCTAAGTGCGCAGGATTTGTATGTGAAACTTCACTCATTTTAACACGTGGCCATAAAGTGAGTCATGCGGGGCGCAAAGCTCTGCCGTTAGGCGTAAAATATGCAACTGGTGTGAAAATGCATTTCTTGGCTTTTTGTGTCTAGCTTTTATACAAACTACAAGCTGAGAAGTGCAAAATTCAACGAGACACAAATGTCAAAGTATGATTGGAGCACGACACATGAGCAAGTTTCTTGACCGTATGAAAGAAACCGCTAAGTCCGACGTAAAGACTATCGTTCTTCCAGAGGGCGAGGACCAGCGTACCATCGATGCAGCAAAGAAGATTGTTGCAGAAGGTATTGCAAAGGTCATTATTCTGGGCGATCCTGAGCAGATTAATGTTCCAGGCGCAACGGTGGTAGACCCTGCTACTGACGAGCGCCATGAGGCATATGCTCAGAAGTTTGCTGAACTTCGTGCTCGCAAGGGCGTCACCATTGAGGAAGCTCGCAAGCAGATGAACGACGCTACCTATTTTGCAACCATGATGGTCAAAATGGGCGATGCTGACGGCCTGGTTTCTGGTGCTTGCCACTCCACCGCAAACACCTTGAGACCTGCACTGCAGATCATCAAGACCGCTCCTGGTACCAAGCTTGTTTCTGCATTCTTTATCATGAGCACTTCAACTGACTTTGGCGAGGACGGCACTCTGCTCTTTGCTGACTGCGGCCTTAACATTGATCCATCTGCAGAGGAGCTCTCCGAGATTGCTCTTGCTTCCGCTGATTCTTGGCGCGCATTCATGAGCGACGAGCCTCGCGTTGCCATGCTCTCCTACTCCACTATGGGCTCTGCTGGCGGCGCAACTGCCGAGAAGGTCCAGGAGGCCACAAAGCTTGCTCACGAGAAGAACGCTGAGCTAGCACTCGACGGCGATCTTCAGCTTGACGCAGCTCTTGTTCCTGAGGTTGGCAAGCTCAAGGCCCCATTCTCTAAGGTAGCAGGAAACGCAAACATCCTGGTCTTCCCTAACCTTGAGGCTGGCAACATTGGCTATAAGCTTGTTCAGCGCTTCAGTGGTGCTGAGGCATACGGTCCAATTCTTCAGGGCATTGCTCGTCCTGTTAACGACCTCTCCCGTGGTTGCTCCGCTGACGACATTGTTGGCGTTGTTGCAATTACTGCTGTTCAGGCTCAGATGGCAGACAATAACTAGTCTTTCTGCACTTCTAACTTGGTATACTAAGCCAGTCTCAAAAGAGGCTGGCTTATTCTTTAGCTGGAGGCATCTATGTCTGAAATTATTTCTATTTCTAACGGCTCCCTTACCGCTTCAATTGACACCATGGGTGCACAGCTCATGAGCTTACGCAAAGGTGAGTCGGAATACCTCTGGCAAGGCGATTCCAACTGGTGGCCAAGACGTGCTCCCGTCCTCTTCCCCATTGTTGGTGTCTTAAAAGACAGCAAGGCAGAATCTGCGGAAGGCACCATCTCTCTTGCCCGTCATGGACTTGCTCGCCTCAACCAGTTTGAGGTTGTCGAGCAGAGTCCCTCTTCTGTAACGCTCCAGTTAAAAAGTACCGAAGAGACTCGTAAGTCTTATCCCTATGACTT
This sequence comes from Atopobium sp., assembly GCA_018376005.1. Lineage (GTDB taxonomy): Bacteria > Actinomycetota > Coriobacteriia > Coriobacteriales > Atopobiaceae > Lancefieldella. The sequence goes on from JAHACE010000005.1 coordinate 12,585, forward strand.
TGAACTTAAACTGATCTTCTCGGTAGCTGGTGATACTCTGACGCAAACGTATGAGGTCACCAATCCTGCAAATGTTGTACTGCCGTTTACCCTTGGCGCACACCCAGCATTCAACATTCCGATCCCTGGTGTTGAGGCAGCCTCTTTGGACCAGTATCACCTCTTATTTACGCGCTCCTGGACCAGCTTTGGCCCCTCTATTACTGATGAGGGTCTTTGCGATTACACAACTCCACAGAGGCTTATCGTGAACTCTGATACGCTTCCCCTGTCTTGGGAGCTTATTGATCGCGAGAAGACCATCACACTTGAAGACGTTCCTGATAGACGCATTACACTTGCGACTAGCACAGAAACTCATTCTGAGGCCCATGGCATTCAAATGGATTTTGAAGGCTTTGATTACCTTGGTATTTGGAGTGCTGCTCCTGGTTGTCCATTTGTTGCTCTTGAGCCATGGTGTGGCATTGCAGATACCGTTGATTGTGACGGCATCTTTGAGCACAAACCAGGTATCATGTGCCTTGAACCAGAGCAAAGCATTACTAAAACATTAAGCGTCAAAGTCTTCTAATGCATATCAGAAGAGCTGCTGCTAAAGACCTCAGTGCTGTTGCAGATTTGTACGACATAGGTCGTCAGACTATGTATCAGCAAAATAACACGTTTCAATGGAATGAGAACTATCCTCTTTTAGAAGACGCTGTTGCTGATTATGAAAGATGTGGCCTTTTTGTAGTCACCGAAGATGAAACCTCTGAAGAAATCATTGGCTGTTTTTCGCTTTTAGCGGGACCAGATGATGCATACACCAATATTGCTGAAGGCAGCTGGATAAATGACTTCGATTATGTAGTTATTCATCGAGTAGCTGTTAAATATACAGGTCGCGGAATTGCAACCTACATGTTTAGATGGATTTGTGAGAACTATCCCAATGTACGCGCGGATACTCATGAAGCAAATGTCGCTATGACTACGACGCTTACACATGCTGGTTTTGTGTATTGCGGCAAGGTAGTTGGACACGATAAAACACCTCGTGACGCATTTCATTTTGTAGCCTAATAGACAGCGAGAAACGCTTTGAACAAAAAGAGAGCCTGTGAATGAACTGCCTCCCATTTCTTGGACACGATAAATAGGAGGCAGTTCAAAACACACCTAAGTCGGATAATCTGTCAAAAAAACGTATACATGACGCAGAAATTACCACAAACATGCAGATTATCGTCATTAGATGTGTAAAATGCCCTCATCTGAGCAGATTATCCGACTTAGGTGTGTTCCGTAGATACAGAATTTATTGATAGTTAAATTTCTTATATAAGTCTATTCATGTTTAAGCATATTAGATGAAGTTTATGCATAGA
>JAHACE010000006.1 GCA_018376005.1 Atopobium sp.
ATATGTTGCGGCAACTGAAAGCCCAATTGGATCCGAGAGCTCTCGCAACACAACTTTTGTAGACACCATAAATTTGAGGGTATAGAGAGCTAAAAGAGCTATAGAGATTATGCCGCAGGCAAGATAAAGACCTTCGAAAGAAGTCTTAAAAAGATTTCCAAGTGCTGCAAAACCTAATGCAACACCACAAATAGCAACAGGAACTTTTTGGACATAGTTCATAAGGACTCTTCTATCTGTTTAGGAAACTCTTTTCTAACTCGAACACCTATACGATACCGTATCTCAATATCACCGTGTAATAAAACTCAAAAAGCTCTTAGTCTTCTACTTGAGTTATAAACTCTCTTATGCTATTTCAATTATCGAGAATTTGCCTAGTCAAAATCGTCAATTTCCACCACTTTTGTCCCAGCTAAATAATCATGAATTGCAAGGTGGTTTTTTGTAATTACAACCATTACCGCTGAAAACATAGTTAATAGGTACATTACTATGAAAACATAGCTTTCAATATAAAATCCAGACACCAGCGTAAGTGCCTGAATAATATATCTCGTCGTAATAGTCGAAACACCTTCAATCAGAAGGAGACCAGGTATTGCCCTAATAACTAGCTGCTTTAGTTCTACTTTATTTCCTAAACTAGTCTCACATTGCAATTTAAATAACTTTTTGCCTGGTGTTTGGCCTGGCCAAATTTTCCAAGGTATTACTATGTAATAAACAATAAAAATCATCAAGGACAGTATGCAGCAAATGTAAGCAAACATATTTGAATATCCAAGCGCACTAAAGACATACAAATCACTGAACATATCAGAGCTATGAGTTACTAAAGCAAAGATTAGAACCTCTGGAAAACCAATAAGTAAACCTGAAAGTACCCAGTCAACAGCATATGCATAAAATCTACGCATGGGAAATTTCCACATCATAGTTGAATTGCGTTTTGACTTTGAGCTCGAAGATCTTGTTGTATTTTTATGAGCCACTTTATTCCCCATCAAAATCCCCTATAAACTTAGACTATCAATACCTTTTGCAAAACGACGTAATCCATCGTTTAACTTTTCTCTAGGGCATCCAACACACATACGTAAATATCCTGCTCCTGAATTACCGTATGTCTCTCCAGGCATAATTCCAACATTTCCAATATTAACCAATGCGTCTTGTAAACGTTTCGAAGATACCTCCAAAGAGCTCACATCAATCCAAGCTAAATAAGTTGCTTCTGGAATTTCAAATTTTATATTCGGGTAGTGATCTGAAAGGAAGCTCTTTATTACCTGCATATTGCCACGTATGTATGAACACAGATCATCAACATAAACTTCGCATTTGTTATACGCAACCATCGTTGCATATAGTCCCAAAGTACTACATGAATTAAGAAAATCAACATGCCTAGTTATATTTAAAAATGCTTCACGAACTTTACTAGATGGAAGGACCACATATGACCCAATAAGACCAGGTGTATTGAAAGTTTTTGTGGGGGATGTTGCAACGGCCACTCTTTCATATTCTTTTAACTTAGAGATTAAGCTGATATTACTTCTGCCACACAAACTAATATCAGCATGAATTTCATCTGAAATGATCCAGAGATTATGGTTTCGACAAATATCGATAATCCTATTTAATTCTTCCTCTGTCCACATACGTCCAGTAGGATTATGTGGAGAGCATAGTAGCATTGCCTTACAAGAAGCAGCTAACTTATCAAGTTGCTCAAAATCAATCTCAAAAGTTTTATGTAAACAATCCACTGAAGCGTGCTCTAAATTCGGTAAAAGAATACTTCTTACGAGTGTTCGGTCATTCCCTTCTACTACTCCAGGAAAAGAATCATACATAGGGTCGAAACATAAGACTCCATCGCTTGGATCTGTTACTAATCGAATTAACAGAGAAACTGAATACATCACAGAAGGACTGTATAAAATCCAATCCTCATCTACGCTGGCGTTGTATCTTCTCTCAAACCATGATGCAATTGAGCCCTTAAAATCATGATGATTCCATCGGGTATAGCCAAACTGTCCTCGAGCTGCAACTTCAGTAACTACATTTAAAACTTCTTCAGGAGGCAAAAAATCAGTATCAGAAATTGAAAAAGGCAAAATACCGGATTTGCCAAATCTATCCTGAATAAAATCCCACTGAGTGCAATATGTTCCATAGCGATTTTGAATTTTATCGAAATCGTATCCCATTTAAACTCCTAAGATTATTGGATCAGTTGTTGTTTTATTAAGAGATACACCAACTCCATTAATTACAGCAACGTCATTTTCAATTCGAACTCCACCAACACCAGGAATATATATACCTGGCTCACATGACATAACCATGCCCTCTTTAAGAATAAAATGTTTTCCAGGCCTCAATAAAGGCAGTTCGGTTGAATTATCTATTCCAATTCCATGACCAAGACCATGTCCAAAATACTCTCCATACCCAGCCCTCAAAATGACAGAACGCGCGCATCTATCAACTTCTTCAGAATCAACTCCAGCTTTAATAGACGAAATACCCGCGTTTTGGGCGCTTTGAACAATGTTATAGATCTCTAGTATCTTTGTGTTAGGCTCCCCTAAAAAACAAATCCTGGTCATATCTGACTGGTAATTATCAATCTGAATTCCAAAATCAATCATCACATGCTCACCGCGTTTTAAAGCGCGCGATGTAGGCCTACAATGAGGATATGCAGTACGTTCACCAATGCCACAAATAGTGTCGAAAGACATTTTTTGTGCACCTCTACAAATAGATTTATATTGAACTAAGGCACTAATTTCATACTCTGTCATTCCTTCTTTAATTTGAGAAGATACTTCCTTAAAGATCTCATCCGTTACATTTATTGCTTTTCTGATTTTTTTAATCTCTTCCGATGTTTTAATCGCACGCAGTATCGTCAGTTCTTTATCAAGAAGAACAACATTTTTAAATTGCTTTGATAATTTCAAATACGTACTTGCTAAGGTTGATTCAGATTCAACTCCCAGGCATTTCCAGTTGTACTTTTCTGATAACTCGTAAAGCTTCACATAAAAAGCCTCTTCAGATTGGCTTGCTAACAATTCAATCTTTAATTCATGCTCTTTCTCTTTTGCTTCTGCAAAATATCTTTGATCAACTAAAAGACCTTGGTATTTGCGGCTTAAGATGATTGAACATCCACTACCATTTAGCACACCGAGCCAGTTCTTTATCGTCTTACTTTTAAGAAGAAGAGCATCAACTGCCATATCATTTAGAAGATCTTGAAGTAAATTAATATTATTATTCATATATACTCCTCTTCTTAAACTATTTTTAACTGAAAAAAGATGAGACTAACTCTATTGAAGAGTTAGTCTCATCAAAGCACATTAACTAAATTCCAAGATCCATTTCTTCAAGAAGCGCCTCATCCTCTTCAGACAAAATGCTACTTGAATTCTCTTGTTCTTTCTCAATAAATCTCTGCTCATAAGCTTTGAAGAACGGATACCAAAGAGCAATAGACAGTATCATCTGAACTGCGTTGACTACAATCGATCTCCAGTCAAAGTTTGTCAAGAATCCTTCAAGGAAGACTCCGACATAAGGTGGTGTAAAGAAAGATTTACCCATTAAGCCAAGCCATTGAGCCCAGCCACCAAGCGATCCAATAATTCCTCCACCAACGACATATGGAATAAAGTAGAACGGATTAAGAACAATTGGAGCACCAAACAAAATAGGCTCGTTGATTCCAAACAAAGCTGGAATAAATGCTACTCGTCCGATTTTCTTAAGTGCATCAGACTTAGAGAGCATGCACCAAAGAACAAGACCAAAAGTAACTCCAGTACCAGTGAAATTACCAAATGCAGACTCAGGACCAGGACAGAAGAAGTGCGTAAGCGGAAGTCCTGCTTGATAATTTGCAATATTTTCCGCCAGGAATTGAGTAGAAATTGGACTTGTAATTGGGCTGAGAACAGACGGATGGATACCAAAGAAGAACAGCAAACAATGAAGCATCTTTAAGAAAGTGTATGCCAATGGATTATCCATCGAACCGACTAAAGGTGCAAATAGATTTGTAAAAATCAGTGGAGGCATTACTCCAAAAACGTTTGTACACACCAGGCGTATTGCTAAAAATACACCAATAATGATGATAGAAATTGGGATCATTTCAAAGGAACGAGAAACAAAGTCTGGTACAGACTCTGGCATTTTAATGGTGAAGTTGCGTTTTTTACACCAGCGGAACAATTCGACTGCAACAATGGCTCCAAACATAGATGCAAATAAGCCTTTAGCTCCTAAGTACTTTGTTACCAAAGTACCGTCTTTTGAAAAATCAACAGCAAGCATCAAAAATGCAATTAACGCCATACTCATGCAGCCAGGTGCATCGAGTTCATGCGACTTCGATAGGTGGTACCCAATAAGAACCGAAGCATAAAGCGCCATCATTCCCATTCCAACAGTGTTTGCAAGTTCAATTGCAGAGGCATTTGCAACAATCCACTGAGAAAGAGGATTTTCCTCACCAATCATGTTTGGAATCGCACCAGGAATCAAACAGAAACTACCAATGATTAGAAGAGGTGTTAAACCAACCATAGCTTTTTTAATTGCGCTTAAATGAATTTCCTTATCCATCCAATTTGCTACAGGAGTTAAATAGCGGTCAATTACCGCTGTAAATCCATGAGTATTCTCATTCATAATAATTACCCCCTCTCAGAGGCAAGTTCGATTTTCTTTTGTTCAACTAACACTTTTTTGAGTACTGATACGCCGTCCATTTGACCATACGTAGCTGTATCAACAACAATTACTGGAATGTTTTTGTCACCCAATGCGTTCTTTACACTCTCAAATTTGTGAGCAATTTGAGGTCCAAGAACAACTGCATCGGCATCACTAACCTCCGAGTCTAAAATATCAACTGGAATCGCGATAAACTGGAAGTCAGATTCATTAAGCTTTGGACTTGCTTTTACTCCAGCTTTCATGGCATCCATAAGCATCGTAGTTGATAAACCACCGGCACAGCAGAGCACAATCTTCATTTCTTCCTCCCTTTCTTTTTTGGCATTCTTAACGAATACACACTGTTATTTGCGGTTCTGAATCTCAAAAACATCAACAAGTTCTTCAATCAGATCTCTAGCGAGTTGAGCAGCCATATAGTGATCTTGTGCATGAGCCATTAAAAGCGTCATTGCAGGACGATCAGCTTCTGGAGTATTGAGCTCGGCTGATATAAGTTCTGTTTGAGCCTTGTGGGCAGCCAAGTCAATCTGTTTTGCTTGCTCAAGCAGGCTATGAGCTCCTTGGTAATCCCCCTCCTTTACTTTTCTCAATGCTTCAATTGCCTTTGATCTACTCTCCCCTGCTGAAGAAATCATCGTGAGGATTTTGATTTCGCTTTCGTTCATACTTAAGCACTTCCCTCTTTCTTCAAATTCCCATTAATTTGTAAGATCTCCTAATACTTCCTCTGTAAAATTTCTGCAAATTAGCTGAATGACGTGAGCAGCAGTTTTTAAATCTTTTAACTGCACAAAAGAGCAACTTCCATGACAATACCTAAGGGGAATACCAAGTACCATTGCCAATCTTCCTGCGTTAACTAAATGACCTGTTCCAGCATCAGTACCACCACCAGCAAAAATATCTTTCTGGTAAGGAATATTTACATCTTCTAAAAGTTTTTGTATGTAAGACAAAAGACGGCGTTTCGGAGCTAATGTTTTATCGTAATAAACCAACATTGGACCAGCGCCTAAGATTCGATGGTTTTTAAACCCGCTACCAAGTCCAGAATAATTTGCTGTATCAATTGCAACTAATAAATCTGGTTGAACGAGCTCTGTTACAGTTTTTCCTCCTCGTGCCCCTACCTCTTCACTACTTGTAAAAGCAAAGTAAATATCACAAGGGTAGGAATCAAAAAGCTCCTTAACTGCCTGTATGAGAACGAAACAACCGGCTCGGTCATCCATGGCTTTTCCAGAAACTATTCCGTTTTCATGAACCAATGCATCTGTAGCAAAGTAAACAAAATCGCCTTCACTCACGCCTAATACTCGAACATCGTTCTCACTAGAGCATCCAATATCCACGTAACTTTCCAAGACCTGATCAGATTTATCCCTAATTGAATTAAGTACGCCACGAACTCTTCCTTGAGAGGTATGAATACGAACAAGCTGCATATCCTTGCTCGTATTTACGACATTTCCGATTGGCATTACATATAACAAGCCATCATCAGAAATAGATCTGACAATAAAGCCAACTTCATCCATATGAGCCATAAACATAATTTTTGGAGATCCGCTTGGACCTGGCTTATGAAAAATAAGGCTACCGAGTCCGTCTCTAAAAGTTTCACTTAAATACTTAGTGCACTCGGCCTGTATCAATTCACGGACTTCGTCCTCATTACCAGCCAACGCATCAGAGTCACTTAGCTTTACAAGAAGATCAACATCCATCTTTACTGACCTCCATCTTTTTTATCTGATTTATAAATTCTTCAGCACTTATACAAGACTCAAGCAGGGAAATTTCTTCTTGATTATTCATTAGTGAAAATAAAGAAGTACTAATAGCTTTATAAGCCTCAATGGATTGTTTGGTTAGACATATAAGAAAAATAACTCTAACCTCTTTTTCCTTTTTATTCCTGTTAATACGAACCGCTATTGCATCCCGTATTCCGTGAGGCTCTACAGGATGGGGTGCGCAAATACCATTCAAAAAAATCGTATTAGAAAACTTCTCCCGCACTTTGACAGAATTGACGAACTCTTCATCTGCATATCCAAGGCGTACACAATCAATACACGCTTCATAGACTATATCTTGATACGTATTTTGATTAGAAACAGCAAAAAGCTCGGGTTCTATCAGAGAAGATAAAGTGTATTTTGTTCCACAATCTTGGTTTACATCATAGTTACTATGTCGAACAGCATTACTAATAGCAGAAAGATCAGAGGGACTCAAAATCTCATTTATATAGATTGTCGGAGCACAAGGCTTTTCTAGCAATGGAACCATAGATATTATTAAATCTGGATTCAATTCTACAAGCACTCTTTGGTCCAAATAAGACACTGTATCAATTTGGGCATTTGGGAATATACCGCTAAGCTGCATTTTCACAAGTGTGGCAGATCCTCCGCCAGTTGCACAAACAACAACTATATGAGCAATACTAAAAAGACGATTCTGACGTGTTCTTTCCTCATGAGCAATAAAATGCATTGCAATCAAAAATACTTCGTCTTGTGTTGGTTCTACACCAAAATTACTATAAATTTTTTCACATAACTGAACAGCAAAATCCATGCTGATCGAATTTCCTAATTCACTTTTTTCAGCAAATGAAATAGTAACTGTTTTCCCAGCAAGTAATCTTTTCACAAGAAGTGCTATATGTGCTTCTAACATTTCTACGAACGTCTTATCCTCTAAAAAAGACGTTTGATACTCCTCATCAATACCTGTGAGAAATGAAATAATAATCGAACTTACTTCTGAGATAGCTGTAGTAGGAACATCTTCTAGACTCGGAAGCTGTCCTAACGCTTTCGCAATGCATAAAACATCTACCTTGGTAAGCTTTAGACCAAGTTTCTTATAGATCTCCTCAGAAATTAATTCTGCTAAATCAAGGAATTTAATTGGAGTAAGACTTAACTCTCGCTCCTCGTTTGTATCTCTCACAATATTAGCTGCGCAAATAGTTACAAAGGCACAAAGAGCGCAAAAATCTTCATATCTAAGATTTCTTCCAATCTTAGAAAGGCATGAGAGAAGAATGGTCGATATTTCTTCTTCTTTATCAATGGATTCTCTAATTGCGGAAACTATTAGAGGCGATCCTGCCAAAAGAGATCTAGCTAAAAAGAAACGAATGTCGTCCGGTTTTCCGACTGCACGCGTGCCATGATGGCGAGTGCGTTGAATGTCGATTCCAAAGTTTGAGCCTATTCGGGATGCTTCTTGAAGAGCCATATTCACTACCGGAACACTCAAATCAAAATTGACTGCAAGATCTTCTGCACTTACAAATCCTCCTGAAAGGACCAGAGCTTGAAGAATAGTTTTTGATCGTTCAGATGGCTCTATAAACTCTGAATGAGATAAAAATTCTAAAAAGGAAGTAAATAATTCTGAATCTTTTACTAATAGGCGTATTCCTTTGCCTCGTTCAGACACAATCTGAAAACCATGATCATGTTGGGTAGAACGTAAATCTGATAAGTCTGATTGAACAGTGCGCTCTGAGACATTAAATTCATGAGCGAGCTGTGAGACAGAAATAGCCTCTGATGTCCTACTAAGCTGATTTAATAACCTGCTAGTACGCACCTTTCCGCCTCCCCCAACATTAATTGTCTTAAGCGTAAAGATTTTTATAAGGCTAGTAAAACATCAAAGTTGCACTTTATTGTGCAGAAAAGTTCATTATTCGGTTAAAAGAACAACTCTAGCGGTAAACGCTAGAGTTGTTTTAAAAATTATTTATCTAATTAAACACTAAGCTCAGGTGCGAATCTAATTGCTATTCTTTCGCCTTCTCAGCATATAGCTTAAAAAGATGTGCAACTATCTTTTCTTCATCACCATTAAAGTCGACTCCATAAGCTGCTTCAACAGCGCTATCGTTAGCTTTATGTGCGGCTAGCAGATCTGATGGCATCTTATCTGGATCATATAATTCAGCTAATGACTTATTTGGATAATTTAATCTTGTATCGAGAATTGCTTTCGCAGTCTTCTCAATAGCATCTTTTTGCTCAATGGACGCTTCTGGCCATACAAAATTGTTATACACAATGGTGTTGGAATAGCTGTAATCACCTTTAAGTCGACCAGCCACAGTACGCATCCATGCATTTTGGAATTGACTGTTAATTACTCCAAAATCATACAATGTAGCATTATTGATAAAAAACAACTTATTGCCAGGAATTAGTCCGTTATTTACAAATCCCGTAGGAACATAAAAACGTCGTTCAGATGAAACTACAGGAACTACGATGAAGTTTTCACTGGTTGGTTCTTTTATCTCATCAAATAACCATGGAATTTCTGCTTTTTTACGAGTTGCAGCTTTACTTGATGCAAGACGCATTTCTCGCACAGCTTCCACACGTTTAGATACCAAAGGTAGACCTGCTAACTCAGCTGGTGTAATCCCCACCAGCCAAAGACAGAAACGCTCTTTATTATTTATAAATTCATTACCCATCGAGAATGGCTTAATCCATTTCTCTGCCGCGGGTTCCACTAAAAGAAGTTTTTCTTTTTCATAAGGTTCCAGAATCAAATTTCCGGCATCAGAAGGCTTACCGCCACCAATCATAGGAGGTACATTACAAATTGGCTTGTTTCTCTTATCTATAAAAATGTTAGGTCCGTCCATTAGGTAACCATTGATGTTAGGGCATAATTTTTTGACACCATCTCTAAGATAGAGTGTTTTATTTTGGTATCCAAAACGTGAGAAACCAATAATTACCACGTAAACATGAGCTTGAATAGAGGCTTCCGAGCTCCATATGAACGTTTGCCATGCAAAATCAATATGGATACCACTCTTAAACAACGGCTCCCATATGGGCTGTACCTGTTGTCCTTGACAGATGGAATTAGTTGATACAAATGCGCAGCGAATTGGAAGATTGGAAATATAATCAGCTGCCTTCTTGTACCAACAAGCTACATAGTCGACAGTTTTTACCTTGCCAAATAAGCTTGCACGATCTTTCTGTTGTTCAGCAGAATGATTGGAGTAACCAACAAAAGGAGGGTTACCCATAATGTAATTACATTCACTTGCTGGTAATACACTATTCCAGTCAATGCGCAAAGCATTACCTTCAACAATGTGAGCCTTTTCACTTAAGGGGAAATCATCTCCACCAGCATCGTAGAACATTGATGTTTCACCGTTTGCTTTAAGACGACTAATCCAAAGAGCAGTCTCAGCAACTGTTACAGCAAAATCATTAATCTCAATGCCGTAGAACTGATTCAAAGAGATACGTTTTCCTGTTTCTTCTTCGTCTCCAAGACTAAAGCCAGTCTGTCCTTTTCTAAGTTCATTAAGGACAGTATCCTCAAGCTTACGAAGGCAGGTATAGGTCTCAGTAAGAAAATTACCTGATCCGCATGCAGGATCAAAGAAGGTAAGAGAGCAAATCTTCTCGTGGAAGCGCTTTAGGGCATTTTCACGTTTACGGGGAGTTGTTCCTTCTTCAGTGCAAATAGACTTAAGATCTTCTTTAAGGTCATCTAAAAAGAGTGGATCAATTACCTTATGAATGTTTTCTGGCGAGGTATAGTGCATGCCGCCAGAACGTCTAGTCTCTGGATTCAGAGTTGACTCAAAAATGCCACCAAAGATTGTAGGGCTAATCTGTGACCAGTCGATGTGGGAAGAGACCTCATCCAACAGGAAGCCCTTTGTTTCATCTGTAAAATTAGGAACTTCAGACTCATCTCTGAAAAGTCCACCATTTACATAAGGAAATGCCTTTACTTCAAGATCATACGGGTCTCGCTCAGAAAGATTGGTATCCAATGCGTGGAATAAATTCTTAAGTGCCGTTCTGATTCTATTTGCTGGGACATCTTTCAGATAGTTATAGAAAGCATCTTTTCCAAAGAGTCCTGCATCTTCGCAATACAGGCAAAATACCAAGCGTACACAAAGCACATTCAATGCATGCATTGACTCTTCTGAATCAGGATCAATGTAGCCTTCACGCAATTTGTCATAGAGCTTTCCAATGAGCTCACCTGCTTTAATAGATACCGTCTTTTCTTTTTCAAGACGACTATTAGTAGGATCATTAATAAAAGCTAAATACTCTGGATGACTTGTAAGCTCATCAAGGGTGAACTCGAATGCATTATTAGGAAGTTGTGACCTTCCGTATGCATCACGGTCATACACTCTAAAGGTAGAGAAATTACATGTAATGACGAAGCGAGGCTGCTCTAACCTGGGAAGCTCGTCAACATAATCAAGCGCTTGAGTTAAAGGCGTCTTTTGTTTTCCTTGACGGAGTTCTTCTTTATCTAAATCAATTCCAAGAGCCTTTTGTTCAATTAAAACACCAGCGTCAGGAACCCATACATCAATAAATCCGCCAGATGAGACATGGAATTCAAAGAGAACATCATCTACCTTGGAGTAACCAATAGTGCGTAAAAGCTGTAGCCAGAATTGTTGAGTATCTCCCTTTTCATAGCCTCTGCCTTGCCAGCGGGAGACAAATTCTAGAAGCTCTTTCTTATCACAGGACATGCTCTTACTCACTTTCAAAACTGTCAAATAACCTCTAGGTAGAATCAAGTTAAATTCAAACCGTCATTAGATAAACTATTTATTTCAAATTTACTAATAACCTATAACTTCACGCTCAACTTCATCAATTATTTCTTCTGATATTTTATCAACTTCAATCCGATAAACCTTATTTAACCTTGGATTGTAAAATCCCAGATACTTAAGATTATTAAATTCAAGGTGTATTGAATTTAAACCCATTCTCCAATACATAAGTAGCTGAAGTGTATACTTTGGCTTTATTTTGCCTTTTAATACCTTAAAATCCCAAATAGTATCTTTCGTTGTAAAATCACCGTCGCCTGAATTAACAGTTTCGGTATATCCACCCCTAAATGTAAATCCTTCCAAAACCTTTGGTCCATAAACATCAAAAAAATGAAGAGATCTATTTACCATTGTTCTTACATTTTCAATTGTGGCACTGTCTGGTTTTATTAACTCTACAGGCTTATATGCTCGTAATCCTGCTCTAAAACAAGAATCAAATCCTGTTAATTTCAATGCATTAACAATGGAATTATCATCTAATCCCTTAACTTTTTTGAGAAGAGCTTCTGCTTCCTTTTCTTTATTGACCAGACGAGCGCCCATTATTGAAATATGAAAAGCATTGTTAGGAGAAGCTCCTGTCATGAAATGTGTAAGGTATTCCACAGCAGTACCCACAAGATTAGGTTCAATATTTTCTTCTTTATTTAATTCTTCGACGCCGGGTCCAAGAATTATTTCATCAAAATCTTTGAGCTTAAGATATCCTCCTGTGGGCTGCTTTATTTGATCAATACGTTGTGTTACAGAACATCCCATAATGACCCTCCTAACCTAAATCTTAATGATGTGCCACAATCTTACTGCGCCCTTACCTGCAGTTACTAATCTTTATATACTTTTTAGGTAAACGATTTATAATCAGTTCTCAAAGAGCGTTTACTCAAGAGTTAGAAACTCTCCTATAGAGGATTAATAACTCCTATAGTCGTAAGACTTGTTTTGAATCTAAAAACTTTCAGTCATACTCGGCAGGAAAAAAGCATGCTCACGTTAAGCAAATTGCCATTTCAGACTGAGGAATTAGTACGTTGTCCCAAGACAAACTGAAAAAAAGACCAAGCAGGAAACAAAGTTCCTGCTTGGTCTCTGCAGTACGCATGTTTAAATGGCGCGTATGTTCAAATACGTTTATTTCTGAGGATACAGAGCCTCAAGGATCTTCTCGGCAGAATCGAATGCGCGTGGCGAGTAATCGATGTACTCTGAGTATGGAATCTCTACGATGCTCTTGTTGGCAATAGCAGGGACGTTCTGCAGGGAACTCTCGCCCAGAAGGGTATCTTTAGCTGCGGCGTCAGTTGCCTTATTGCGCTCTGCGGTAACGTAAATAATGACGTCAGGATTAAACTTAATCAGATTCTCATACGTTAGGCCGTTTGCAGACTGGGTTGTAGCAGGAGTAGCTCCAAGCTGGTCGATGATAGTAAACTCAAGGCTCTTCTCGCTACCGCCAAAGAGACCAAACGTGCCGTCCTTGAGGTTAGCCATAACCAGCACAGTCTTCTTTGCGTCTTTCTCGTGTGCTTTAACGCGCTCGTTAATGGCATCAAGGCGCTTCTGCAGGTCAGCGGTATAGGTGTCGGCATTGCTCTGAACGTCAAAGATAGATCCAAGGTTCTTAATATCAGAAATAATTCCGGCAAGCGTTGGATCGCCCTGCTCAGAAGATGCCAGCTGTGTATAGACAGAAATTCCCAGGTCAGCGTAGTCCTTTGGAGAAGTCTGGTCCTTTGAAGTAAAGAGACGTGAGCGTCCCACAATAAGGTTTGGATTAGCGGCAACAACAACCTCGCGCGAGAGGCTCTTCTTATCGCCCAGCTGCTTGATTTTCGCATACTCGTCAGCAATGTCTGAAGGCATTGGTGCATCAGGCTTGATAGTGCCAATAATCTTGGAGCCAAGGCCCAGACGCAGCAGAATCTCAGCGGCGGAATCTGTCAGGGTAACAACACTCTCAGGAGCCTTGTCAAACTTTGCCTCAAACTCGTTGCCGTCACCGTCATAGAGCTTGAACGATACGGGATAGCTCGTATTGGCCGATTTCTTTTCTTCTGTAGCAGGGGTAGATGGGCTAGACGTTGCATTGTTGCATGCAGTAAGACCCAGTCCAGCAGCAGTTACAGCAAACCCTGCCGCAATGCTCAAAAAATTCCTTCTCGTAAAGAGATTTGAACTTACACGAGGATCCATCGGATATCCTTTCATTCATCTGTTGATACTCAACAGGCGATTAATACACGTAATCAATGCTGATACCGTTTCCAGCAGTTGAAGGCCTCACCGCACCCTCAACACCATACACATCAGCAAGTAACTCAGGGGTCACAATGTCCTCAGGTGTTCCCTCGGAAACAATAGTCCCCTCTTGTAAGAAATACAGGCGGTCGACATAATGAGCTGCCATCACAATGTCATGCAAAACAGCCAGGCAGCTGATACCAAGATTGCGAACAAGGCGCAAAATATCAATCTGGTACGTAATATCCAGGTGATTAGTAGGCTCATCAAGCACCATAACGTCAGAAACGATTGACTCGTCGTGATCGGATTCTTTTGACAGCGCCGACTGATGAGGACTGCGTCCCAGCGACACAATCTCGCGAACGGTAAAGTCAAAGGACAGCGAGTTAAACTGGCTTACAACCGCAACTTTGCGGGCAAAGTCACGTCGTGATATCTCAGTGGCGTCGCGCTCGTCCCACAAAATATGGCCGTCATAGCGATGACCAAGGCCATAAATTGCTCGCAGAAGCGTAGACTTGCCGGATCCATTAGGACCGAGGATACCCACAAACTCGCCATCTTCCACGCTAAGCGAGACGTCCTTTACAATCGGCTTGTTGTGAATGGTGACCGAAACATTTTGCACTTCAAGGCGCATGTTACTCACCATCCCTAAAGCTGTAGTTGCGGGCGACCATGATGTAGACAAAGAACGGAGCGCCTACAACGGCAGTCAGAATACCAATAGGAACTTCGGCGTTGCCTAGGACGGTACGAGCACAGGCATCTGCCCAAAGAATGAAGATAGCTCCAAGTACCAGCGCAGTTGGTACCAGCCTTCGGTGATCGGATCCAACAAACGAGCGCGCAATATGCGGAATGATAAGACCAACAAAACCGATGGTTCCCACTGATGAAACAAGCGTACCAACCATGAGTGCAGAAATGGTCAGGTATGCCCATCTGCACAAATTGGTATTGAGGCCAAGCGTTGTAGCAGCCTCGTCTCCCATCAGAAGCACGTTGAGGGAGCGGAACTGCGTTAAGAAAAACACACTGACGAGAAGTACCACGACAACAGAAACGCCAACATTTCCCCAGCTTGCTCGTGCCAAGGAGCCCATGGTCCAAAACTTCAGATCCATCATGCCTTCAGCGTTAGCGGCGATAGTAATAATGAAATTAGAAAGAGCTGTAAACAGGGCATTCAAAATCATGCCCGAGAGAACAAGCTTTGACGACGTCATATGTCCGCCGGTAGACGCCAGCAACAAAACGCCAATCGTGGCAATTGTTGAGCCAATAAACGAGAACAGCGGCACCGAAGAAACTCCCACGACGTGTACCGCGCCGGCTCCAAGCATGATGGCACAGGTGGCTCCGCACGAAGCTCCTGATGAGATGCCCAAAATATACGGCTCAGCCAAGGTATTTTGAACTGACGCCTGCATGACAACACCCGAAAGCGCAAGGCCAGCTCCGGCTACCACACCCAAGATGATGCGAGGAAAACGTAGCGACCAGACGACCTTCTCGACAGGTCCTCCTGCAGCTAGAGCCTCCGGTAGCGGCATGCCAAAAAGATGATGTGTCAGCACGGCATATGCGTCTTGTAGGGACACGCCGATGGCGCCCATCGTTGAAGTTATTACAATACTCGCCACCAGAATTGCGACGAGAACTCCCATGAAAAGACGGAACGGCCCGGCTTTTCTTACCATACAATACCCCTCTAAAGTGACGCTGCGTTTTTGCGCACAACGTACAACGTACAAACTGCAACGTATAAAGCGTGTAGCACAGACGCAGCGGAATTTTTCGAAAGTTAACTATATATTACTTTTTGAATTGTGAGAAGACTGTGAGTTGAGAAATGCTTAAAATACCTACACCCCTCCGTGGGACAGCTTTACCAGACAGTACAATCACTATCGGAGAACGCTCCGAAGTTCCTGGTCTTCTTGTTGTTCTCCATGGCTCACTGCTTATGCCCAAGATAGCTGCTCTTCTTACTTCCGGGAAACTTGACGCGACCAAGCTCCCCCAATGCCTCACCATTACCGCACCATCTGATCAAGCCTGCTATTCCCCTTGGCCAGCATCTAGTGTGCGCACAAAAGTTCCAAATTTTGATGGGCTTGGAAAAGAATTTCTTTCAGATGTCGTACTTCCTACTGTCGAGAAGTACGCTGCTCTAGCTACTCATACCGCTCAGGGTGCATGTCCTCTTACCTTGCTAGGCTATTCTTTGTCGGGTCTGTGCAGCCTCTTTGAGATGCAGACTACCTGCCACTTTGACCAGTACCTTCTTGCTAGCCCAAGTACGTGGTTTCCCGATTTTGTTGAAACTTTTGATACGAGCCATGTGCGTTCGGACATTCGCTGGTGCATTGCAAGCGGAGAAACGTATGCTGGATTCCTACGATCATCACAAGGGTCTTGAGCTGAGGTTGCAACGATTGCTGCAGTTTGGATTTGATGCGTAGAGAGCCGTTTTTCTGAGGAGAGACGATTTTATGCATGAAGACGATCTGTCTTCCCTGCTGCGACAACTGGCCGAAACGGCTTTCCCAGCCTCTAATAATTGCTAACAAAAAACCCGCCGATGGCGGGTTTGAAATTCTTATGGTCGCGGGGGCAGGATTTGAACCTACGACCTTCGGGTTATGAGCCCGACGAGCTACCAGA
>JAHACE010000007.1 GCA_018376005.1 Atopobium sp.
GAGTCCGCTTCCTGGCTCCGCATCGACCGCATTGGCATGCGCATGCTCAACGCCTCCGCGCTAAGCGGCGCCGAATGTGTTTACCTGCGTCTTCTTATCACAGGCACTGGCGAGAAAAACGTCAAGTTTGTCATGATTGACGAGGTCCAAGACTACACCGAAACGCAGCTTATGGTGCTTGGAAAGTACTTCTCGCGTGCACACTTTTTGCTTTTGGGTGACTCTAACCAGGCAATTTGGGAAGATACCGCAACGTTTGAGCAGATTGAGAAGATCTTTAGCGCAACACACGGCGAGGGCGCTGTTTCTACCTGCAAGCTTCTGACCAGCTACCGCTCCTCTCCCGAGATTACCGCACTGTTTACCTCGCTTTTGAGCGAAGAAGAGCGTGGCCAGACAAACTCCGTTCAGCGCGGCGGCAAAAAACCTGAGTTCTTTGAGGTGGTCGCTGACAACAAAGATACTGAGCGCGCCGAGTATCTGCAGACTATGAAGTCCCTTATTGAGCAGGCGCAAGAGTTTGATGGGCTGACCGCCATTGTGTGCACCGAGAAGTCTCGTGTTCGCTGGCTGGCCAAACAGCTGGAAGGGGTTTTTGCAGAAGGCGGAAACGGCGTAGCGGACGGCACGACCGATGTCGTTGCGGGCAACGGTGCGGCGCAGGCCAACGGCGCAGTACAGGCCAACGGCGCAGCGCAGGCCAAGCCGCGCACCGGCGTCAAAGTGCTCACCAGCCACGATTCCCTCCCCGCGAAGGGCGTTGTTCTTCTCGACCTTGCACTAGCAAAGGGCCTTGAGTTTGATCAGGTCATTGTTGCCGATGCGCAAGAGGAAGTGTATAAAGCAGACGGAATTTCTCGCCGCAGGCTCTACACCGCGCTGTCCCGTGCGATGCATCATGTGATGGTGGTCTCTCAGGGAAAGATGACTCCGCTGCTCAGCAAATTGCTTTAAAAAAAGCAATTTCTACCTGCGATTTTTTTGAAATTTACTGATTGAAGACGGCTAGTTCGGGTAAATGCTAGTCATCGATAACATTTACCGTTGGAGGTTAGTATGTCCGAAGAATTGATTCCTGGTGTCATGAAGAACATCGACGCAAAGACTGTAGTAACCCTTAAAGACCAGGTTGCATGCCTTCCTGGCCAGGTCATCAGCAAGACCCTTGCGCAAAACGATGCCGTCAGCGTTACCCTCTTTGGTTTTGGCGCAGGCGAAGAGATTGCAAGCCATCGCGCAGGTGGCGATGCATTTGTCACCATTCTTGAGGGACGCGCAAGCATTACCATCGATGACGACGTCTACACCCTTGAAGCTGGTCAGTCTATTGTGATGCCACTTGGTCACCCACATGCACTTCAGGCTCCAGAAGAGTTTAAGATGCTGCTGGTTGTTGTGTATCCGCAGAAATAATTTATATATTTACCTAACAATTCCGCAGGTATTTTTTATTTGGCCAGGTAGACAGCGCATCTGCCTGGCCAAATACTATCTCTGTCCAGCCAAATACTCTGTGTAATTACAATACACACCTCATAACAGAATGGGTATACTAGTTATGTCTGTGCAATCAGCAAAATGTTAAACCTAAAGAAAGGTGAGCTATGAGCCAGATTTTTGATGTTCACGCACGTGAGGTCCTCGATTCCCGTGGCAATCCAACCGTTGAGGTTGAGGTTGTTCTTGACGACGGCTCCTTTGGTCGTGCAATCGTTCCTTCCGGCGCTTCTACCGGTGAGTTCGAGGCTGTAGAGCTTCGCGACGGCGACAAGAGCCGTTACCTGGGCAAGGGCGTTCTGAAGGCAGTCGAGCACGTCAACACTGAGATCCGCGACCTCGTTATTGGTTGGGACGCAGAGGATCAGCGCGGCCTTGACCTCGCTATGATCAAGCTTGACGGCACTCCAAACAAGGGTCGCCTCGGCGCAAACGCTATTCTCGGCGTTTCTCTTGCTGTTGCTCACGCTGCAGCTGCTTCTGCTGAGCTTCCACTTTACGCTTACCTCGGTGGCGCAAACGCTCACACTCTTCCTGTTCCTATGATGAACGTCCTCAACGGTGGCGTCCACGCTGACAACAACGTTGACTTCCAGGAGTTCATGATTATGCCTGTTGGTGCTCCTGACTTCACCACCGCTCTTCGCTGGTGCGCACAGGTTTACCACACCCTCAAGGACACTCTGAAGTCCCAGGGCCTCAACACCGGTGTTGGTGACGAGGGCGGCTTTGCTCCAGACCTTAAGTCCAACGAAGAGCCACTTGAGCTTCTCTCCGAGGCTGTTCAGGCTGCTGGCTTTGAGCTTGGCAAGGACTTCCGCTTTGCTATGGACCCAGCTTCTTCTGAGTTCTACAACAAGGAGACCGGCAAGTATGACCTCAAGGGCGAGGGTCGCTCCCTTACCTCCGAGGAAATGGTTGCTTACTACGAGGAAATGGTCGAGAAGTTCCCAATCGTCTCCATTGAGGACGGTCTTGCAGAGGAGGACTGGGACGGTTGGAAGGTCCTTACCCAGCGTCTGGGCAAGAAGATCCAGCTCGTCGGCGACGACCTCTTTGTTACCAACACTCAGCGCCTGAAGAAGGGCATTGAGGTTCACGCTGGTAACTCCATCCTCATCAAGGTCAACCAGATTGGTACCCTGACCGAGTCCCTCGAGGCTATCGAGATGGCTAAGCGCGCAGGTTACACCGCAGTTGTTTCCCACCGTTCCGGTGAGACCGAGGACACCACCATTGCTGACCTTGTTGTTGCAACCAACGCTGGTCAGATCAAGACTGGTGCACCTGCTCGTACCGAGCGTGTTGCTAAGTACAACCAGCTTCTCCGCATCGAGGATGACCTCGCTGAGGGCGCTGAGTACCTGGGCATGGACGCTTTCTACAACCTTCGCTAAACCCGCAGATTGTGGGCTAGACGGCTCGCGTCCAGCTCGACCGAGCTGCAACGCCGTTTAGACTGCTAGAAGCTACGAAGCCGCATCTCATTTGAGGTGCGGCTTTTTTGTGTGCGCGGGTGCTGCGCGGGCGCTGCAGCGCGAACGTCGGGTGCAAGTGCGGCGCGGGTCCGGGTGCGGCGCGGGTCCAGGTGCGGCGCGGGTGTGGGTCTAGGAACGGCTGCGTGAACTGCGGGTTTCTCGCCGCACGCGATAACTTAGCGGGCGCATGGGTTCCGTAGACGCATCCGAGCCTAGTTTGAAACGCCCGAACACACCTATGTCGGATAATCTGCCGAAAATGCGTATACATTTCGTTGAAAATACTTATCTCATGCAGAATATCGTTATTAGATGTGTTTTTTATCCTTGATTTTGCAGATTATCCGACATAGATGTGTTTGCTTAACTCTGAAATTAAGGGTAATTAAATCTTTGATATATCTTCATTCATAATTATGTATATCAGATAGAAATTATGCATAATAGTGAATTGAGCGTACGTGATTAAATTCAAATTCTATAACCAAAGCTGCTCCACGATGTATTTGGGCTATTGAGTCTGGTTTTATCTGCAGTTTTTTGAGGATGTTCCGTCAGTCGATATAACGGCACCGCAGCATCCCACCGCGGTTATACTTGATATGTCAACTCTCAAGAATCCGAGGCGCCATGAACACCACATCAGAGCATGTAATACGCACAATCCTGGTTGGACAGTCGGGCGGGCCGACTGCAGCCATCAATGCATCGCTTGCGGGTGTTATTCGCGCAGCTCACGCCCAGGGCCTCCGAGTGCTCGGGATGCGCAACGGAATCCAGGGATTTCTTGAGGGCGGCGTCGTTGATCTGGTGGAAGCACTTGAACTTACAGCGTCTGAATCCGGATCGTCCAACCACGCATCCACAAATCCTGGCGAGAAGAACCTCCAGCTCCTAAGGAAAACGCCATCAAGCTGGCTGGGTAGCTGCCGCTTTAAGCTGCCGGAGCTTGCTGACAACTCAGAATCCGCAGCCATCTCCCCTATCTACCAGCAGATTGATGCGCAGCTCAAGAAATACCAGGTAGATGCCGTGCTTTACATCGGCGGAAACGATTCCATGGACACAACGGACAAGTTGTCTCGATACTTTGCCCAGGTAGACAGTGCCGTTCGCGTTGTAGGCGTGCCAAAAACCATCGACAACGACCTCGAGGGCACCGATCACACCCCCGGCTTTGGCAGCGCAGCGCGATTCGTGGCATCCGTAACCGCCGAGCTCACCCGCGACGGCGGCGTCTACAACAGCAAAAACGTCACGTTTATCGAAGCCATGGGTCGCGACGCAGGCTGGCTCACGGCGGTTGGTGCACTGGCGCAAGATATTTGCGGAACCGCCCCAGACTTTGTCCTTCTGCCCGAGATTCCGCTCGATGAACACACACTACTTTCCGCCATTGAACAGCGACTTCACGAGAAGAACAACGTGATCGTAGTTGTTAGCGAGGGCGTTCATCACGCAGATGGTAGTTTCCTTTTTGATGCAAAATCCGTTGCGATTGACACGTTTGGCCACCTCGCGGCACAATCCGGAACGGCTCAATACTTGTCGCAGCTAGCCAAGGATCAACTGGGCGTAAAGTCTCGCGGCATTGAGCTCAATACGCTGCAGCGTTGCGCTTCGCATGCTGCTAGCAAGGTTGACTTGGACGAGGCAGAAGCGCTCGGTGCTGCAGGAGTTGAAGCTGTTCTCCAAGGTAAAACCGGTGTTATGGTAGGCGTTCACCGAACTTCTGATGTCCCATATACTTCGGAGATTCGCGCCACCCCTGTCGCCGATGTTGCTAACAAGGTAAAGCTTGTACCTCGAGAAATGATCTCCGAAGACGGCTTCAACGTTACCGACACTGCCCTGACCTATCTGCGTCCTCTTGTCGCAGGTATGGAGGAGCCGATTTCTACCGACGGACTTCCCCGTTTTCTTGCGGAGCTATCGTAGCGATTCGTTGCGGACGAAACAGCGCCGCGCGGACGCGTGTGATTCGTGCAAACGCGTGCAATCCGTGCGGACGCGTGCAATCCGTTGCGGATGGGTGTGAGCCGCGGCTCACTACTCCCCGAGGAACCTTACCTCAGGGTGAAGCTCGACATCAAACTGGCGCTTGACCTCTGCCTGAACATGCTCGATAACGGCATGAACCTCGGCAGCGGTAGCGTTGTCGTAGTTGACCACAAAGCCAGCATGTTTATCGGAAACACCGGCGCCACCAAAGCGATAGCCCTTAAGACCAGCGTCGGTAACAAGCTTGCCTACAAAGTGGTCCTCAGGACGCTTGAAAGTTGAACCAGCAGAAGGCAGCTCAAGAGGCTGCTTCTCCTCGCGAGCACGCGTGAACTCTTCCATCTTTTCGCGGATCTTCTCGCCATCCGCACGGTGAAGATTGAACGTGGCAGAAAGCACAATCATGCCCTCATCGGCGATTCTGCTGTGACGATAACCCAGGTCAAGCTCGGAAGCGTCCAGCGTAGCAAAGGTGCCGTCGGCGAGAAGGACGCGGACGGATTTGAGCACGTCAGCGATGCAACCGTCGTAAGCGCCTGCGTTCATGAAACATGCGCCGCCCACAGAACCTGGGATGCCGCACGCAAACTCGAGCCCAGAAAGGTCCAGTTCACAGGCCATCTCGGAGGCTTCTTTGAGGCCAACGCCGGCCTGGCAGGTCATCTCGGTGTCGTCGATGCTTACGCTGGTCAGGCCATCAGCGACGGCAATGATGACGCCGCGATATCCTGCATCAGAAACAAGCAGGTCAGAGCCATAACCGAGAATAAAATAAGGAGCTTCTGCGTCTTTAACCGCAAGGAGAATCTCTTTAACCTCATCGGGATCATCAGGGATGACATAGAGATCCGCAGGTCCACCCACTTTAAAGGTGGTGTGCTCGCTCATTGGCTCGTCTACCAGGACGTTCTCTTCTCCAACAATCGAGCAAAGCTTTCCGGCCAGGCTTTGTAAGTCATAGCCACTTTCAGACATGTAACACGCTCCTTAGTAAGTTACTTTTTATAGTTTATCGCAAGCGAGAAAAACGTGGCGTTGGGGCGAGAAAATCACGGCATTAGGACGAGAAGATCACGGTTTTGGTGCAAGAAAATCACGGTACTAGGACCAAAAAACGGTTACTTTTGCAATTCTGTCAAAGAAATGTCCATCCTGTTTTACGTGTTATCAGCTGTTGACTCTGCTATAGTACGTATCGATATGTTTCAGAAATGGTTGCAATTACCTACTGGTGGTAAGGTGGCCGAGCTTCAGGGTTTGTAACAACCCAGTTCAAAGAGCCATCAAGTCCGCGACCCGCAAAGGCGGTTAACCTGGTTAAAGTCCAGGACCAACGGTACAGTCCGGATGTCAGAAACGGAGACTTTTATGGCTTCATCCCACTCAACCCACGCAACAACCGCATCTTCTAACGGCTGGTCTACCAAGAGAATTGCTATTCTCGCCATGCTTTGTGCAGCTGCTGCAATCAGCACCATGGTGCTTCAGTTCCCGCTTATTCCAGGCGTGACGTTTTTGAAGTACGATCCATCGGGCGTCTTTGCCCTGCTCGCAGGCGTAGCTTTTGGCCCTGCCGCGGGCGCGATTGTCTCGGTGCTTCCCTACCTTCTGCACCTCACCACGGAGTCCGGAATTTACGGCACTATCATGGCAATCCTGGCAACGCTTACCTACGTTTTACCTATTTCGCTGATTGTGTATAACCGTTCCGAGAAGATCAAGCAGCTGGTACTTGCCCTCATTGTGGGCAGCGTAGTCAGTGTTGTTGCCTGCATTCTTGGCAACCTTGTAGTTACTCCAATCTATACCGGCATGAGTGTAGAAGCAGTAAGCGGACTGATCGTCCCAGCACTTCTCCCCTTTAACGTGGTGAAGGTTGCTATTAACAGCATCATCTTTGTTGTTATCATGCGCTCGGCTACCTCACTCTTTGAGAGCATCAAAGACGGTGAGTAACCTGGGCAACAATTCCCCTGATTTATACACGTCTGAAAGCGCCGCACAAACTCAGGACCTGCCTGTAGCTGCGACGCTTTTGGACGTGACCTTTGTGCACGCAAAAGGCGTGATTGCCCTCGATCATGTCTCATTCTCTATTCCCGCAGGTAAGCGTACCTGTATTGTTGGCGCAAACGGTTCGGGCAAGTCTACGGTTGCCTCAATTCTCTCTGGCCTTACCGCCCCTGACGAGGGAACTGTTACCTTTTTGGGAACCACCGTTGTCAACGACGGCCAGGTTGACTTTGAGGCATACAAGACCGTTCGTCCGCACCTCGGCCTGGTTTTCCAAAATCCTGAGGACCAGATTATTTGCAGCGTGGTCGCAGACGATATTGCCTTTGGTCTGGAGAACCTCCAAGTACCTAGCAATCAGATAACACCGCTGGTAGAACAGCAGATTACCCTTGGAACTCTCACCAAGTTTGCTTCCGAAAATCCGCAGATGCTCTCGGGCGGTCAGCAGCAACGCGTGGCAATCTCGGGCGCGCTGGTCATGAAGCCGCAAATCCTGATTCTTGACGAACCTTCCGCAGCTCTTGACGTTGTTCATAGAAATAACGTTATGGGGCTTGTCGAGAAACTCCGTGCAGCTGGAAAGACTATTGTTCACGTAACGCATTTCATGGACGAAATGGTTTCTGCTGACCACGTTATTGCCTTAGACGACGGTCGCGTGGCGTTTGAGGGAACACCTGAAGCCCTCTTTGAGCAGCACGAGCTAGTTGAATGCCTGCATCTTGAAGAGCCGTTTGCCTATCAGGTGGCGCATGCGCTCAACAACCGCGGAGTTGTCGTGTGCAAATCCCCTTCGGCTCAGCGCGTGCTTGACGAGCTGACGGGGCTTCTCGCCACAGCGCCGCAGGGCGAGAAGGGCGGCGTGGCTGAAAGCTGCGACGCGATGGCCGCGGGTTGTGACGGCGTGGCTACAGCCGACAGCGTGTCCGAACCAGCAGCGGTTTCTGTGCGCGACGTGACGTTCTCGTATCAGAAACCCGTGCTCAAAAACATCTCGGTTGACGTGCAAAAAGGCTCGCATGTTGCCGTGATTGGCTCAACTGGTTCCGGCAAGTCTACCCTGGCGCGCTTGATTTGCGCACTTGATACGCCTGACGCCGGTAGCCTCTGTGTAACTGGTTTGGATACTCGACAGAAGCAAAATCGCAGAAAACTTCACGGCATTGTTGGCTATGCCATGCAGCAACCGGAGCGCCAACTTTTTGCACAAACGGTTGCTGAAGACGTGGCATTTGGTCCTACTAACCTGGGTCTTTCTGCCTGCGATGTAGCAAGTGCTGTGAATACTGCTCTGGAACTTGTGGGACTTTCTCATAAGGCAGACGCATCCCCTTTTGAGCTTTCTGGTGGTCAGCAGAGACTGTGCGCACTTGCAGGCGTTATTGCTATGCATCCAAAAGTACTTGTGCTCGATGAGCCTACCAGCGGACTTGACCCCTACTATTGCTCTGAGCTCAGAAAAATTATTAACTCCATTCTTGAAGATGGTTGTACCGTTATTGAGCTCACACACTCGATGGAGGATGCGGCAGAAACTGACCAGATTATCGTACTTCATGAGGGTGACCTGGTTTTTTCAGGCTCGCCGCAACAAACATTTACTCATTTCTCAGAGGCAGAATTTCAGGAGCTTGGACTGGGCGTTCCTCATGCGCTTGTTTGGGCGCAACGTCTGTCCCACACTACGGGAATCAACCTGGGAGAACCCCTGACCTTATCTGAGCTGGTAGACACGCTGGTTGCTGCGTTGCCGACCAACTCTGGCGACGCGCGAGCCAGCGCCACACAGACTGATAACGCTGGACACGCCGACGACCTCTCGCAAGGAGATCCAAGCTATGGCGCTTAAGATTTCTGTGGGCCAGTACTATCACGGGAATTCACCCCTCCATAGGCTTAATCCCAACGTTAAATGCCTGGCCGCACTCTTTTTGATGCTCGCAACATTTTTTATCCGCAACGCGCCACAGCTTGCACTGCTGGTAGTAGGCGCGCTTTGCCTGCTGGCACTTGCAAAAATCCCCGTCAAACAGGTACTTGTGTCTATCATCCCACTTGCCTGGCTGCTTATCTTCCTCTCGCTCTTCAACCTGTTGCTTACGCGAGAAGGAACTGTGCTTGTTTCCTGGTCAATCTTTATCATCACTGATGTGGGAGCATGGAGCGCTTTTCTCTACCCCGTGCGCATTTTAGCTGCAATTTTGATTGGTGCGTTGCTCCTGCTTACTACGACTCAAACGGATCTGGGTAATGCCTTTGAGGCAGCATGCTCGCCACTTTCTAAGATTGGTCTTCCTGGCAAAGAAATTGCCATGATTTTCTCGCTTATGCTGCGCTTTATTCCAACACTTGCGGGCGACGCCGTGTCTATTTCCGAGGCTCAAACTGCTCGCGCAGGAGACGTTGCTTCAGGTTCGCTGCCCAAAAGACTCCGTGCGACCTTCTCCATTGTGGTAGCGCTTCTAGCCAGTTCGCTCAGGCATGCCAACAACCTTTCTAAGGCACTTGACGCTCGACACTATGTAGCAGGGGCTTCTCGCACTCGTTGGCATCAGCCAACCTTTGGCGCTCGCGAGGCAATTGCCTTGGGCGCAACCGTTTGTTTTATCGCCCTTATCTTTGTGCTGGCGTAAAACTTTTAACTAAATAATCTGTATTTTTAACGCTCTGTTACAACCCATTTTTCTTTTCTCGACAACCGCCAATTTGGCCACCTAAGTAACGTACAATAAAGCCAGTAAAAGCGTAAAAGGCTTGCATTGAAAGGTGGCCCCATGGTCCTGCGCGTCTACGTCCAAAGAAAATCTGGTTTCGAGGGCGAGGCAAAAGCCCTGCTCAAAGAAGTGAAAGACCTTCTTGGTATTACCGAGTTACAACGCATTGACCTACTTAACCGCTATGATGTTGAGGGAATTTCAGAGGAACTCTTTGAGTCCTGTATCCCCACCGTTTTTTCAGAGCCACAGTCCGATCTTGCCAGCCGTACCATGCCAGAGTTTTCTTCTGAAGGTGCGGCTGTTCATACGTTTGCTGTTGAGTTTTTGCCTGGCCAGTTTGACCAGCGCGCAGACTCTGCGGCTGAATGCGTGCAGCTCATCAGCCAGGGAGAGCGTCCACTTGTGCGCTCTGCTCGTCTTTACGTGCTAACCGGAAACCTCACAGAGGCAGACGTTGCCGCCATCAAAAACTACCTCATCAACCCCGTTGAAGCTCGCGAGGCTTCCCTTGAGCTGCCCGAGACCCTCAAGATTTCCATTCCAGAGCCTGCTGACGTAGAGGTTCTTGAGGGCTTTAACGCTCTTGACCAGGATAGCCTCAAGGAGTTCATTGTTTCTCACGGCCTTGCTATGGACCTGGCTGACCTCACCTTTTGCCAGCAGTACTTCACCAAAGAGCAACGCGATCCTACCATCACTGAGATTCGCGTCATTGACACCTACTGGTCTGACCACTGCCGCCATACTACCTTCAACACCGGAATTACCGGCGTGCAGATTGATGATGACCTGATAAAGGCCGCGTTTGAAAAGTACCTCTCCATGCGCAAAGAGCTTGGGCGAGAAGATCGTGCCGTCTCTCTTTGGGACATGGCAACTATTGGTGCAAAGTACCTTCGCGAGAAGGGCGTTCTCACCAATCTTGATAAGTCAGAAGAAATCAACGCCTGCACCGTAAAAGTCAAGGTAGACGTTGACGGCAAAGACGAAGACTGGCTTTTCCTCTTCAAGAACGAGACTCACAACCATCCAACCGAGATTGAGCCTTTTGGTGGCGCAGCTACCTGCATCGGTGGCGCTATCCGCGACCCTCTTTCTGGCCGCAGCTATGTCTACCAGGCAATGCGCGTCACGGGCGCTGCAGACCCAACCGTTCCTGTTTCCCAGACGCTTCCTGGAAAGCTTCCTCAGCGCACCATTGTGCGCACGGCAGCGGCAGGTTATTCCAGCTACGGCAACCAGATTGGCCTTGCTACCGGCCAGGTTTCTGAGCTCTACCACCCAGGGTACGTTGCAAAACGCATGGAGATTGGTGCTGTTGTAGGCGCAACTCCTCAAAGCCACGTTCGCCGCGAGCGTCCAGAAGATGGCGATATCATCGTTCTTCTCGGCGGCCGCACTGGTCGCGACGGCATTGGCGGCGCAACCGGTTCCTCCAAGGCCCACGACGCTGGCTCCATTGAGCGCGACGGTGCCGAGGTCCAGAAGGGCAACGCCCCTGTTGAGCGCAAGCTTCAGCGTCTCTTCCGCCGTGAAGACGCTTGCAAACTCATTAAGCGCTGCAACGACTTTGGTGCAGGCGGTGTCTCTGTTGCTATTGGCGAGCTCGCCGACGGCCTTGACATCAACCTGGACGCTGTCCCTAAGAAGTATGACGGCCTTGATGGCACTGAGCTGGCAATCTCCGAGTCTCAGGAGCGTATGGCCGTTGCGCTTGAGGCAAAAGACGTCGATCAGTTCTGCGCATACGCCCGCGAGGAAAACCTTGAGGCAACCATTGTGGCAACAGTCACCGAGGACCCTCGCCTGGTCATGCGCTGGCGCGGTCAAAAGATTGTCAATATTAGCCGCGCATTTCTCGCCTCAAACGGCGCACCTAAATCAATCACCGTGCGCCTGGCCAAGCCTCTTGCCTACCAGCGCACCTGGGCAGGCACAACTCTTGGCGAGAAACTCCACTCGCTGGTACGCGATCTAAACGTCGCATCCAACAAGGGCCTCTCCGAGCGCTTTGACTCTACCATTGGCGCAGGTACCGTCCTCATGCCATTCGGTGGCGCTCGCCAGCTAACCCCTGCCCTTTCTATGGTGGCTAAGCTTCCTGTTATGGGCCAGACCAATACGGTCTCGGGCATGGCTTGGGGCTTTAACCCCTACCTCATGGAAGCCGACCAGTTCCGCGGCGCCTACCTTTCTGTTGTTGAGTCCGTTTCCAAGCTGGTTGCTACCGGCTTTAAGTACCAGGACCTCTACCTCACCTTCCAGGAGTACTTCGAGAAGCTCGGTCAGAATCCTAACCGTTGGGGCAAGCCAGCCGCGGCTCTTCTCGGCGCGCTGATGGCACAGGTCAACCTTGGTCTTGCAGCTGTCGGAGGCAAGGACTCCATGTCCGGTACCTTTGAGGACCTGGACGTTCCACCAACGCTGGTTTCGTTTGCTACCGGCCTTACCAAGGTGGACAAGATTGTCTCCAACGAGTTCAAGGGTGCAGGTCACAGACTCATCTCTATTGTCCCATCCTACGACGAGAGTGGTCTTCTCCCCGACAACGACTCCCTGCTCGCCGCATACAAGCTGGTCAACACTCTGGTCCAGTCCAAGAGCGCACTTGCCATCACCACGCCAGGTTACGGCGGCGTGGCCGAGGCTCTCTTCAAGAGCTGCCTGGGCAACAAGCTGGGCGTTGAGCTGGTCCCAGAGATTTCTGCCGACGCGCTCTTCTCGCCAAGCTACGGCACCTTCATCGTTGAGCTGGCAGACGGCGTATCCGTTGACGATGTCGACGGCGTGTGCGTTGCTCCTCTGGGCGTCACCACGTCCGAGTACGTCTTTAGCGCGTGTGGCGAGAAGATCGACCTCTCCGAGCTCCAGGAAGCATGGGAGCGCCCACTTGAGGAGGTCTTCCCCTACCGCGGAGGCTCCGACGAGGCTGTGAAGAAAATCAGCTTCGACGGTGCATCCACACGACACTCCTATGCTGGTCCAGCCCTTATCGCACCTGCTCGCCCACGCGTCATCATCCCCGTATTCCCTGGCAACAACTGCGAATACGACGTCGCGCGCGCCTTTGAGCGTGCGGGCGCTGACCCAACCACGCTGATCATCAATAACCTGACTCCTCAGGACATTGTTGAGTCCGCAAATGCGCTGGCAGAGTCTATCAAGAAGAGCCAGATTGTCATGATTCCAGGCGGTTTCTCTGGCGGAGACGAGCCAGACGGATCAGCTAAGTTTATCTGCGCCCTCTTCCGCGCACCTCAGGTTACCGAGGCTGTTCGCGAGCTTCTGCAGCAGCGTGATGGCCTTATGCTGGGCATCTGCAACGGCTTCCAGGCACTCATCAAGCTGGGCCTTGTTCCTTACGGCGATATCCGACCCATGGATGACACCTGCCCAACGCTGACGTTCAACACCATCGGCCGCCACCAGAGCCAGCTTGTCCGTACCAGCGTTGCATCCACGATGTCGCCATGGCTCTCCAAGTGCGCGCTTGGCGACATCCACACCATCGCAATCAGCCACGGAGAAGGTCGTTTTGTTGCCTCCGACGAGCTGCTTGAGACGCTCAAGGCCAACGGCCAGATTGCAACGCAGTACGTTGACGCAACAGGCACTCCAAGCATGGACTTCTCCGTTAACCCTAACGGCTCCGTCCTGGCTATCGAGGGCATTACCAGCCCCGATGGTCGCGTCCTGGGCAAGATGGGTCACACGGAGCGCTCCGGTGCAGGCCTCTACAAGAACATCCCCGAGCTCACCGCCGGCGACCAGTTCCAGCCTCTCATCGAGGGCGGCGTCGAGTACTTCAAGTAAGGCGCGGCGGGCGGCACGAGCTGAGTGTGAGCCTGCTGCAAGCCTGATTTTCTCGCCAAGTCTGAACGATTTGCCGGAAAAGCGCACCATATCTGAGCTATTTGCCGGTTTTTCTCGCCAAGTCTGAGCGAATTTACTCAGACATGGTGGGGTTTTCAGGCTCGCAAAATTTGGAGACAGCACCCTAGTTAGAACGAGCCTGATCTCTGCAAAGAATCTGTAACTTCTGCCTAAATAAGTAAAAGAATCGGTGGATTTGCCTGATTTTGTCAAAGAATCGGTACCTCAAATACAGATTCTTTGCACTTTTTAGGCGCGCATAGTGAACGTTAGGTTCGCATAGTGAACGTCAGGCGCGCGATGCCAGAAAGGAGTACTTGCCGAGAAACCCGTGCGCCCGCACGCGCACCTGGCGAGAAACCCGCGTGCTCGTACCGCACAACGCTGCGCAGAAAAGCCGTATACTTATGACGATATAGTCTACGAAAGGATTGATATGTCTGACGCTCTGATTCCACAAAATTCCTGCGTACTTGTCACCGGCGGCGCGGGCTTTATTGGCAGCCACACCGTTGTTGAACTGCTCAATTCCGGCTACGAGGCTGTTATTGTTGATAACCTTTCCAATACTTCGGCAAAGGTTATCGATCGCATCAAAACCATTGTGGGAGAAGAAAACGCTAAGCGCCTTTCGTTCTACGAGGCAGACGTCAACGATGCAGATGCACTCAACCGCATCTTTGATGAGCACGCCATTAACTTTGTCATTCACTTCGCTGGCTTCAAGGCTGTCGGTGAGTCCGTTGCCAAGCCTATCGAATACTACACGAACAACCTGGGTAATACCCTCACCCTTCTTAATGTCATGAGAAACCATGGCTGCAAGTCAATTATTTTCTCGAGCTCAGCAACGGTTTATGGAGATCCAGATAGCCTTCCTCTGACCGAGCAAAGCCCCAAGAAGAACGCAACCAACCCTTATGGCTGGACTAAATGGATGATTGAGCAGATTTTGACCGATGTTCACACCTCTGACCCAGAGTGGAATGTTGTCCTACTTAGATACTTCAATCCTATTGGCGCTCACCAGTCTGGACTTATCGGAGAAGACCCTGCAGGTATTCCAAACAACCTGGTGCCTTATGTGGCTCAAGTTGCTGTGGGCAAGCGCGAAGCTGTTCACGTCTTTGGCAACGACTACAACACCCCAGATGGCACGGGCGTTCGCGACTACATTCACGTCTGCGATCTTGCTTCTGGTCATGCAGCTGCACTTAAGTGGATGGCTGGTCGCACGGGAGTTGAGATCTTCAACCTAGGAACCGGTACTGGTAGCTCGGTACTTGACGTTATTAAGGCGTTCTCAAAGGCCTGCGGCAAAGAGATTCCTTACGTTATTGAGCCTCGCCGCGCAGGCGACGTTGCAACTAACTACGCAGACTGCCAGAAAGCTGCTGACATGCTTGGCTGGAAGGCTCAGTACGACCTTGCTGACATGTGCCGCGATTCCTGGAAGTGGCAGTCGATGAACCCAGACGGCTATCGCGGCTAGGGCTTCCGTGAACTTCGCCGACTACCTCACACAAAAGCTCCCTGCCGTCGAGGCAGAGATCATGCGCGGACTCCCTTCAGCGACCGCAGCGGCACCTGCAGCGGTCGCGGCACCAGCGGCGGCACCCGCGGCGCCCGCAGCGCCCGCGGCAGCGACGTCCGCGACGGCGCCTTCAGAGCACACCCGCGCGGACCTGAACACCTACCTCTACCAGCCACTCGCTCACTTCAGCGCGGGCGGCGGCAAGCGCGTGCGTCCGGTCCTCTGCTGCCTGGGTGCCGAGGCAGTTGGTGGCTCGGCCGAAGCCGCTCTGACCGTAGCCTGCGCCATCGAGGACTTCCAGTCGGCGGCCCTTATCCACGATGACATCGCAGACAAATCAGAGCTGCGCCGTGGCGAGAAGTGCCTCTACAAGACACTCGGTACCGGACTTGCCATCAACGTTGGTGATTCTGCGCTGGTCAATGTTGTCAGACGCGTTACCGTGGCCGACCACCTCTCTGACCAGCTTAAAGTTCGCGTTATCGACGCCCTTCTCGCCATGCAGGAGCACACCCTTGAGGGCCAGGCGCTTGACCTTGGCTGG
>JAHACE010000335.1 GCA_018376005.1 Atopobium sp.
GTTCCGCACCGAGGCCTTCGAGTTTGCTGTCGAGAAGGGCTATGATCACCCAGCATTTACCGACTGGTCTTGGCCAGACGCTTCCGATGCTGATCAGGCAATCTCCGCAACTCAGGCAACCGCCGGCGACAACGAGTAACACGTCGCGACCGCGAGCGCCGCACGGCGCAACCGCGCTAGCTGCGAGCGACGTGCGTGCTACGTACGAGCCGCGAGCGCCGCGCGTGCTAGCTGCGCAAACGTGCCTTCCGCCCGGTATCCACTTCGTGTGGGTACCGGGTTTTCTTGTGCAAAAGCGCTGCTAGCAGACGGGGTTTCTCGCCAGGCGGGCGGCGCGCGCGGTGTGCGTTCAATGCGCCCGGGTATGCGCCCGACGCGCGCCTGATTTCTGCAAAGAATCTGTAAATTCTGCCTGAAAACGTAAAAGAAACTGTGGATTTGCCTGATTTCGTCAAAGAATCTGTATCTGAAGAGCTCTCATGGAGCCTGATTCTCTCGCCTTGTTTGAGTAATTTGGGACGTAACTGCGCCCGCGCACCCAGGTGGTAAAAAATGCGTTTAGTTGGGGAATACAGGTTTCTGCATACAACGTTTCCCCAGATAAAAGTTTTTGAGGCGGTAAAAAATCGTCTTAGTTGGGGATAAATCGACCAATTTTAAGTTTTCATCCCCAACTAAACGCATTTTTTACCTTTTTCGGCACATAATTTTGAGGTCAAAAATTACGTATTCATAAGAATGCATTTTATTACACAAATATGCAGAAATCTGATTAGCGAACTAAAGAACGCACACTATTCTTCTCAATCATGCGCGGCTCAAGGATTATCTGGATCGAAGCACCATCGTCCACCAACTCACCTGCGCTTTTCTGACCCGCTCCGTCAACCTTTGCAGCGACACCCGCGTCGCCGCCGCTACCCGCGCTACCCGCGCGCGGCGCGACCGGCACGCTCGTCCAGCTTGGCGCGAACGGCAGCCTTGAACGCGGCAGCGTCCGTCATCCACGGAGCGTCGTAGCGGTCAAGGATAATCTTGTGCGCGGCGCCCTCGGGCGTGGCCTCGGCCATCTGCGCGCAAATCACCGCAGGATCTTCCATGTTGCAGTCCTCGGTGGTGTAAATCATCAAGTCCGCCCACTTGGCTGCTTCTTCCGGCAGCTCTTGGCGACGGTTGTACGCCTTACCGCCTACGGCCCCCATGACCACATAGCGGCCATAACCAGGGAATTCCTTGGACGTTGACGAGAAAAGCTTCTGGTAGGAAAGCTTGTTGTG